>JBDNGV010000095.1:0-12016 GCA_041689125.1 Daejeonella sp. | reverse complement strand
CCTCAGCAATACCATCAGCGGTTCGGGAAGTATGTCACTCAATATTGACGTTGAGAATTACACTGCTGTTATCAGCGGTTCAGGAGAAATAAATGCTCAGGGAAACGCAAAAAATGCCAGGATTACTGTTGCCGGATCAGGTGATTTTGATGGCAGAGACTTGAAAACCTCTAATGCTAGTGTTAAAGTAAGCGGCTCGGGAGATATTTCAATTATTGCCGACAAACAACTGGATGCAATGATGAGTGGCTCAGGAGATATCAGATATGGCGGTAATGCCAATGTGAATAGTGCTAAAAACGGTTCCGGCAACATCTCAAAAGGCTTGTAAGCTTAATTTATTTGTACCACAACACATAATTCATTAGGTAAAAAGGGGTGCTTCATTTAAAATAAATCACCCTTTTTTTTGCTTTTTGCTTTCAGCTTTAAGCTTTCTACTTTTTGCTTTAAGCCTTAAACCCCCAATAACAACCTTGCCGGATCTTCGAGCAATTGTTTTACCCTTACCAAAAAACCTACAGATTCACGTCCGTCGATGATTCTATGATCGTAGGACAATGCCACGTACATGATCGGTCTGATTACCACCTGACCATTTACAGCAACAGGACGCTCCACAATATTGTGCATACCCAAAATTGCCGATTGAGGTGCATTAATGATCGGAGTTGACATCATCGAACCAAATACCCCGCCATTGGTAATGGTAAATGTTCCACCTGTCATCTCTTCAATTGTTAATTTACTATCGCGGGCTTTAACCGCCAATTCCATAACTGATGCTTCGATTTCGGCAAGAGACTTCGATTCAGCATTTCGGATTACCGGAACAACTAAACCCTTTGGTGCAGACACTGCTATTGATATATCTACAAAATCATTGAATACAATTTCTTCACCTTCAATACGAGCATTAACCGTTGGGAAATCTTTCAAAGCTTCACAAACTGCCTTGGTAAAGAAAGACATGAAGCCTAAACCAACACCGTACTTTTCTTTAAATTTATCTTTGTATTTGGCACGCAATTCCATAATTGGCTGCATATCTACTTCATTAAAAGTAGTTAGCATAGCTGTTTCATTTTTAACTGCAACCAATCTTTTAGCAACGGTTTTACGCAACGAAGACATTTTTTCACGTCTTTCTTGTCTTGAACCAACGGCGGCTTTTACCACAGGAGCGGCGGTGGCGGGTTTTGCTGCAGGACTTTCAGTTTTAGCTGATGGTGCTGCATTCTGAGCATCTTCCTTTGTCAGTCTCCCTCCTACTCCGCTACCATTCACTTCAGCAGGGTTTATAGCTTTTTCAGCTAATATCTTAGCAGCTGAGGGGGATGGAGCTCCGGAAGCATAGGTACTTGCTTTGCTGTCTTCTACTTTTACTGCCACACTTTGTTGTGTCTTAGGAGCCTCAACTTCCGGTTTACCGGCAACCGGACTTCCGCCTTCCTCAATACTGCATACCGGTGATCCGATCTCAAGTGTATCGCCTTCCTTTGCAATGGTTTTTAAAATTCCGGCTTTCTCTGCTGTAAGCTCAAATGTTGCTTTATCAGATTCCAACTCCGCAATGATTTCATCCATTTCAACATAATCACCGTCTTTTTTGATCCATTGGGACAATGTAACTTCGGAAATAGATTCACCTACTGATGGAACTTTGATCACTAAACTCATAATGGTTTTTCTTAATACTATTAGTCAATATCAACAACTTTCTTTGCTGTTTTTTCTACCCGTTTTTTTAACTCAGAACCTGCAGCCTTAGCTTTAAATGCAGTGGCAATAATATACAATTGTTGAGCAATATGCAGTTTGGTATAACCGGTTGCAGTACTGCTACTTTCATTACGTGATACCAAATCAAAATTTATGACTGATTTACGGAACTTTCTTGAAATATAAGGCCATGGACCCATATTCTCAGGTTCTTCCTGTACCCAAACATGGTCATTCGCATTCTTGTACTTGCTTCTAACTGCTTCAATCTGGTCAAAAGGCAAAGGATATAATTGCTCCAAACGAACAATCGCAATATCTTTAATTTTATCTGTCTGCTGTTTTTCAAGGAGATCATAATAAATCTTACCACTGCAGAACAATACCCTTTTTACATCAGCTGCCTTCACATAAGTATCATCAATTAACTCCTTGAAACGTCCATCAGTAAATTCTTCAAGTTTGCTTACGCATTGTGCGCTTCTAAGTAGGCTCTTTGGTGTAAAAACAACCAGAGGTTTGCGGAAATTCCGTTTTAATTGCCTGCGCAAAACATGGAAAAAGTTCGCTGGTGTGGTACAATTGGCAACTTGTATATTCTCATCGGCACAAGCTTCGAGGAAACGCTCAATTCTCCCGGAAGAATGTTCAGGACCTTGTCCCTCAAAACCATGGGGAAGAAGCATCACTAAACCATTTGATCGCTGCCATTTAGTTTCTGCGCTGGTTATAAATTGATCAATTACAATCTGAGCACCATTCACGAAATCACCAAACTGCGCTTCCCATATGATTAGAGCCATTGGATTTGCGAGTGCATAACCATATTCAAAACCCAAAACTCCATACTCAGATAAGTGGGAATTATATATTTCAAACTTAGCAGTTCCATTATCGAGCATAGCTAATGGTATGTATTCTTCTGCAGAATCTTCAAGTGTGATAACTGCATGTCTGTGGGAGAATGTGCCACGCTCTACGTCCTGTCCACTCACACGCACTCTAAAACCCTCCTGTAACAACGTTCCATAGGCGATCAACTCACCCATAGCCCAGTCGAATACTTTGGTTTCCGACATCTTTCTTCGCTCTTCAAAAAGCTTTTCAATTTTCTTGAAAAACTTCTTATCGCCGGGCAAGGTGCTTATTTCTTTTGCAATGGAAAGGATATTCTCTGCAGGTACTTTTGTACTTACCGGCTCTGTTAGAGCACCGGGTTTCGCCAGTTGCAAGCCGGTCCATGAACCGCCGAGTATTTGATGGACGGCTGAATAAGTTTGATCTTCTTTAGCCTCATTCAATCTATCCTGAAGTAAAGCGCGGAAGTTTTTTTCCATCTCCTTAGCCAGATTTACATCAACACTACCTTGGTCTAATAATTTCTGATTATAAATCTCCCTAGGATTTGGGTGTTTTTCAATCGCTTTATATAATAGCGGTTGCGTGAATTTAGGTTCATCCGCCTCATTATGACCGTAACGGCGGTAGCATAAAATATCTATAAATACATCATTATGGTATTTCTGACGATATTCTACTGCCATATTGATCGCATAGACTATGGCTTCTACATCATCACCATTAACATGAAATACCGGAGATAGGGTAACTTTCGCCAAATCTGTACAATATGTTGAAGATCGTGCATCTTTATAATTTGTGGTAAAACCTACTTGGTTATTAATCACAAGATGAATACTTCCACCCGTTTTATAACCATCAAGTTTAGCCATCTGTAAAACTTCATAGGTTATCCCCTGCCCGGCAAGTGATGCGTCACCATGAATCAAGATTGGAGCAATACGCTTATAATCTCCTTCATATTTGAAATCGATTTTGGAACGAACCATTCCCTGCACAACAGAATCTACAGTCTCAAGGTGTGATGGATTAGGGCATAGGCTTAGATGAACCCTCTTACCCGAAGCGGTCTCAATATCAGTTGAATATCCCAAGTGATACTTTACATCCCCACCATACGGAGTATTTGCATCAAAGCCCTTACCTTCAAACTCGGAAAATATATCCTTGTAAGTTTTATACATAATATTGGCAAGAATATTCAAACGCCCACGATGAGCCATACCAATCACAAACTCGTCGATTCCTAATTCAGCTCCTTTATTTATAACAAAATCCAATGCCGGAATAACCGTCTCTGCGCCTTCTAGTGAGAATCGCTTCTGACCTAAGAATTTGGTTCCTAGAAAATTCTCGAAAACAACAGCTTCATTCAGTTTTTTCAGAATTCCCTTTTTGGTTTCAATACTGAAATTTGGCGTGTTACGCTCAGATTCCATTCTTTGTTCAAACCATTTCAGTTTTTCAGGGTTCCTGACATACTTATATTCAACACCTATTGATTGACAATAGGTTTGCTCAAGAAGTGCCAAGATATCTTTTAATTTTGCGGGGCCGATACCTACTTCAATCCCTGAACTAAACACAGTTTCCAGATCATTATTATCAAGACTAAAGGTTGAAAGTTCTTTACCCGGGAAATAAGATCTGCGTTCTTGAACAGGATTTGTTTTGGTAAATAAATGCCCCCGTTGTCTGTAGCCGTTGATGAGATTTAACACCTTAATCTCTTTTAAAAAATGATCAGGTGTTTCAGCACTTACAACTCCTGCATCCGAACCTCGGCCAAAATCAAATCCTTCAAAGAATTTCTGCCATCCAAATTCGACTGAAGCAGGATCTTCTTTGTATAGCTGATAGATAGAATCGATATAAGCAGAATTCGCGTTATTGAGGTATGATAAATTTTTCATTTTAAAAACAAAGTGTTTGCGACACAAAAATAAGATTTTAAGCATAGAATCGTGTAAAAGTGTATGCTAATTTGAAATTAGGGGCATACACTAAAGCACATCATATCCGCGCCTAAAATTAAGAAAAAATGTTTAGGAAACCTGTCGAAATAAGACTTAATAGCCATATTCGTAAGATTTTATTCATTGTAGTAAGGTGAAATTTAATTCTTCACTAGACAAATAATATTAATAGGTCTTCTTTTTCTTTTCCTGCAGCAGAAAAGAAACAAAACGCCGCCGTTGTCACGCAACTTCGGGAATGCTTCCAAAGTTAGTGCGAAGGACTGTTCTATGTGACTCGTCCTGAAAAAAGTTTACAGATTGAATCCCGCAGGTGCGGTATTTCTTTTGGTCTTCAAACCTGAGCCGCCCTCAAGCGGCGAAAGCATGAACACCTTTAAAAACAATAAAAACTGGTGAATAACAAATTGTTCTTCCCGGCAATAGAGCTACCGTTTACTCACAAATATTTTTCTAATATAATCTAGATGCAAAATCGGGAATAATTAATTGCCTCCAGCTTTAACTAGAGGTATTTGATGGTTTTTGAATGGGCCTTAGCCCAAAAGATGAAATTTTACTCCAATTTCGGCTAAAGCCTATTCATATTTCATTGGAGAAAAAGGCTGAAGCCCCTTGCGCCCCTTGTAATTGATTAAACTCCAACTTGAATAAAGATATGAGAACACGGTAGGGCTATAGTCCAAAGGACTCGGAGAGCGAGGCAAGGTTAAAGGTGGGGCTCTTATTTCTAATTTAACTAAAACAACTTATTGAGAAGCCCTAATTTAGATATTGTGAATATACCCTACTATGCCCGGACAGGATTGGTTTTTATTTGTCTTTTGATTTTTCAGCTATCCATTCGGGTGCATACTGGGGTGCTACCAGATAGTTTATCAATTGATATTCAGATCTTTTAGCTGTAGATAAGTTCCATGGCTGATGAACAAAAGGACCATCTACTTTTGAAAGTTCAGGAATCCATAACCTAACGTATTCCCCATCCAGATCATACTCCATGGCCTGCTTTAGCACATTGAAATACCTATATTCTCTTGGGTCATTACCCACACCGGCAATATAAGCCCAATTTCCCCAGTTATTCGCAGGACAATAATCAATCAACTTTTCTTCAAAATAAGAAGCTCCCCACATCCAGTTTACCTTCAAATCCTTTACCAAAAAACTAGCCACATTCTGACGACCCCTATTGCTCATGAAGCCGGTTGCATTCAGTTCTCTCATATTGGCATCGATAAATGGAATTCCCGTTTCTGCATTTTTCCATAGTTCGAAAAGTTCCTGCTGATTCTCGCTTTCTTCAGGAGCAACACCCTTGAATCCAATTTTCTGAAAAAACTTATTTCCGTATTTTTTAAACATAAAGCGGAAATAATCACGCCATAATAACTCAAGATATAGGCTGTAGGTGGAATCACTTGTGCCATTATTATGATCATATTTTTGTATCTCCCAATAAACTTCCCTTGGTGAAAGGCATCCCAGAGCAATCCATGCTGAAAATTTAGAGGAATAATCAGAACCTAGGAGCCCATTACGAGTTTGCTTATAACTCTGAACAGCGTTAGTACCCCAGAAATAATCCTGCATTCGCTTCAAAGCTTCGGTTTCTCCACCATAGAATTTCATTACAGACCGGATATCAGCAGGTACATGTTCTTCAAATCCGAAATCAGATAGACTAGGTAGTGTGCTGCTTTCAAGATTTTCAGGAAAATTCATAATCCTAGGTGTTTCGTGACAAGGTCTTACAGAGGCATCACGTTCAACTTTCTTACGGAAACTGGTAAAGATATCGGGGATAATATTGATCGGAAAAGGAAGGTCTTCCTTGTGATACAGGGTATGGCCGATAAAATGTTTTAGATTGATTTTTAACTTCCAAAGTGCATTCTCCACATCGGCAGAGACCCGGGTTTCTTCAGATGCTACTTCCCGGTGATGATAGACTTCATTGACCTGATATTTAGAAACAAGTTCTGGAAGTATAATTTCAGGTTTGCCAATCTTAATAATCAGGTCGCCACCGGCCTTTTTAAAAGAGTCGCGGAGATCAGCTACACTTTCCAATAAAAAACGGGTACGTATCAGACCGGTTTTTCTGGTCTGGAATGAGGTCATTTCAAACTGACGGGGATCAAAACAATAAACAGGTACGATCCTGTCACCCTTACGGACTGCCTCTGTTAAAATCTCATTATCGTGAATCCGTAAATCTTTTCTAAACCAAACTAAAATGGTTTTACCGCTCATATCTATTAAAGCTCCCTCAGAATACCCTAAGGCATTTCCCTTTTAAAATAAAATTGAATCTTTCAGCAAATAACGTGCATAGAATTGACTTTATTGATCATTTTCATGTAAGATTATTATTAGAAATATAGAATTCTGGCAATGAATAATGAAAATAAATCATTCATAATTCCGAAAAGAAGCCCTTTAACGTGAGTTTGATATAAAATCTTGCTGGGGTAAGTTTGAATTGAATAATTTTCATTTATTTTAGAAAGCAAGGTCAGTGCTTCTTTGGTCGCGCCTTCCCGTGTTCTGCAGTAGTTTTTGCAGCATATTTAAAAGATATCATGAAATTCAATTGCCAAAAGCTACAGCTGCCACCCGGGTTTATTTCAAATGGCTTTGGATCTTTTGTCGGGCTGCTTCTCCCTATAAAATACCGCTTTGGGTAAAATAAACCTTGCCGCAGGAGGTAGCTTCCGGCTGCTGGTAATTTGAAAGGGAACGCTATTTCTGGCCGGAACTAACCTAAGGAAAGGGCTGAACCGACCTATAATACACAGGTATTGCTTTCAATAAGCAAATTAATTGGCTCCAAAGCTTTGTCTGACCAATTTTAACCGTATTAGTTTAACATTCATTGTATCTAACTCTGGTTTTTACCTATTTAATTACCAAAATTTCAAGATGCTAATAATTGAATATTTTACTATATTTATTTACCTATACTATCTGATTATGAAAACAGTAAGCAATATTTTCCTGAATAAATCCGCTTCGATTTATTCAGTTAGCCCAGATTCCTCAGTTTTGGATGCCCTGCAGATTATGATGGATAAAAACATTAGCGCTTTATTGGTAATAGAAAGGTTGCAGGACTGACAACGGATCGGGGTCCGGACTAACAATGGATCTGTTCATTACGGGCCTTAGTTCTTGCAAACGATAATTTGCACTTATAGGTTTGTCTCTTCGAAAAGTAATAAAATTAACTGCTAAAGCTTTTCAGATTACAGCAATGGAGTTACTTTACATCGGTAACATTAACTTCAAAATCTAAGCAAGAGAAAGCCGGTATTGCCGGGGAACTTCCCACAAAACCATAGGCGAGTGTTGAAGGAATAATCATTCGAATATTTCCACCTTGGTTGATCAGGGGAATAGCTAGTTGCCATCCTTTAATGACTGAAGAAAGCTTAAAAGTTGCCTCGCTTCCTGCAACCGACCGGTCAAATATAGTACCATTCAAAAGTTTACCAGTATAATTTGCAACAACCGTTGAATCTATAGTTATTGGGCTACCTGTTCCTTGCTGACCAATTTTATAATAAATTCCGCTGCTTGTTTTAGAAAAACCTGTCATTGCATTTTTTTCAAGGTATTTTATGATGGTAAAATCATCATATTGTGGTATTCTGCTTTTATCAAGAACACTAACAACAATGTCAAGGGAAGCATTACCCGGTATTTGTGAATTTCCATTTCTCCCAAAGGCCAAACGTGAGGGAACAATTACTCTGAGTGTTCCATTCGATTTTTTCAAGACCTCTTTAATACCAACTCGTACTGCTTCGGGATTAAAATATCCTAAGTAATTATAATACCTGTTACCACTACTGAAGGTATCAGCAGATACATATTTGCCATCCAATGATCGGATAGTAAGGATTGCAGGAGTGAGTTCTGAATACTGAACTTCAGGACCAAGTCCAGGACTAACAACCTGGTAATAAACACCTGTACCATTATATTCCTGTACGGATAATTTATTTTGCTGTATGTAATCCTTTACATTCCGATCATCAATAACATCTATAGTCTCATACTCCTTAACACAGGAAACAAGGATGCTCGACAAAAAAATAAGTGCAAGGGCATATCTAAAAAAATGCTTCATTTTGTATTTTTAATTTTGAACATCCACCAGTTCGATATCAAAATCGAGTACCGAATTTGCAGGGATCTGCCCTGATCCCTGGGGACCATATCCATAACCTGAAGGAATGATAAGTCTAATCTTACCTCCCTTTTGAATCAGGGGAACTCCAATCTGCCAGCCAACAATAACCTGTCCAAGTTTAAAAGCTACTGGTTGGGTAGCTGATTTATCAAAAACTTGTCCTGATAATAATCTACCGGTATAATTAGCCAAAACCGTAGTGTTAGCTGAATAGGTGATATTTCCAGCGCCTGATTGTATAATTTGATAATATAAGCCACTGGAATGCTTTATGGCAGTTATTTTATTGTCTGCTATAAATTTAACAATTGTTGCATCGTCCTTTTGAGCCTGAACCGTTGGATCAACGTAATCATCTTTTAGACATGAGCTTAATCCAAGCACCATGACAAAAGAGAATAGTAATAGGTGAATTTTCATATTGCAGCAAATTTATCCTTTTAAACGTTAAAAAGTAAGGATTAACATTTTTTAACAAAATAATTTAGTTTATGAGATCCGAATCAAATCCAAAGACATAAATTAAGGATAAATATATGGTTATTTGACTTAAACAGCCACCTCCAAATGGGGATACCAGGTATCCGTTCTTACTTCTGCACCTAGATTCTGAAGCATATTATACAAACCAAAGTTTGTCCTGTTAACATAAATAAAGTGCTTTACGCCCCTAGCTTGTTTAAATTCAGGCATTTGAGCAACCTTCTCTCCAAAAGAATAGAGCTTATCAAAAAATCCAGCCTGGCTAAAATCAAATGTATTTGACATGTAAGGTTGGGCAAACAATTCGATCATTTCCTTATAAAGTCGATAAAAAAATTCAATCTGTGCCTCATCATCATTTTCCCTAATCATCTCCAACTGACGAAATGCCTTTATTGTCATTCCTTTATCTTTTAACATATCAGTAGAGGTCAGTGAAAAGAATGGATAGTAAAAATCATCCGGCAATTCTTTAATACATCCAAAATCAATAATTCCAAGTTTTCCATCAGGGGTGATCAAAAAATTTCCCGGGTGAGGATCTGCATGTACTGCCCTTAACTCGTGTTGCTGAAAATTATAAAAATCCCAAAGTGCTTGCCCAATTTTATTTCTGAGTTCCTGGGAAGGATTAGTATTCATAAATTCTTTCATGTGCTGACCCTCAATCCAATCCATGGTGATGATCCGTTTGGACGACAACTCAGGATAATAAGTGGGAAAAACGACATTGGCTATATCTCTGCAAGCTTCTGAAAACTCAATGGATCGCTTTATTTCGAGATCATAATCTGTTTCTTCAAGTAATCGATCTTCTACTTCAGTCATATAAACTTCCAGTTCTTTTTGACTCATTCCCAATAAACGGAATGCAAAAGGCTTTACCATTTTCAGATCTGAGGATATGCTATCACCAACCCCGGGATATTGAATTTTAACAGCTAACTTCTTTCCATTTAAGCTAGCCTGATGAACCTGTCCGATTGAAGCGGCATTTGTCGACCTAATATTAAATTCATCGTAGATTTCAGACGGGGCTTTACCAAAATATTTACTGAAGGTTCTAACTATCAGTGGTCCTGATAATGGCGGAGCATTATATTGAGAGAGTGAAAACTGATCTACATAGGCTTTAGGCAAAATATTTTTATCCATACTGAGCATCTGGGCTACCTTAAGGGCACTTCCCTTTAGCTCACTTAGAGATGCGTAAATGTCAGTGGCATTATCGAGATTTAATTCATCTTTACTTAGTGAAGGATTAAATAGTTTTTTGGAATAGTGTTTAATATAATTTCCGCCAACTTTAAGACCTGTTTTGACAAATTTTGCTGATCGCTCTGTTTTTGAAGTCGGAATACTGTCTTGTTCTTTCATTTACTAGTTAAAATTCTAATTTTTAGAGTGGATATTTAAAATTTGACATTTGGTTTCATGCCGCCATTATTCATCATGAACTTCCCATAATCAAACAAACTATCCAGAGGTGATTTGCCAAATAGATCGAAAGTAACATTGATTCCTTTTTCAATTGCTTCATCAGTCTTTTCAAAACCTGGGCTATTGTCTTTAACCCAAAAATTCAGAATAACACCAAATTGAATCCAAAGCGCATCTTTATATTTCGAGGTCAGAAATCGCCTGTTTGCCAGCTCTCCTGACTCTACACCCTGTTCTATCAGGCCAGAGGCAAATCCTTCAAAAAGAATTTTAACGCCCTTTAAAATAGAGGGAGTTCCGATTGTTTGTCCCGATTGTTTCAAACTATACAACACAAAACTCCGCTTGCTCTTCAACAACTCAATAAGTGCATAAAAAAATGCAAGAGTCTTCTCACGTGAAGAATATTGCTCCCATATTTCCTGATTTTGAACTTCAGTCATTGCTCTTTTGCAAAGCCCGGTCCATACCGAATCTTCAATTCCTTCAAAGGAAGAATATAGATTATAGAAATCCTCTTCGCTTATGTTATTTTCTTTAGCAAAGACATATACAGAGGCAGGTTTCATGCCCTTAGTTAATACATAATCTATATAGGCATTTTGAATTTCTTCAACAGTGTTCATCTCTTTATTCATCATCAATCATTTTATTTGACATTAAGAATTTTTCTTTGGCTTGCCTTGGTCAGAAACACGTAAGGGTATATAGATTAGCTGCTTTTTACTTGATTCCTGAGGATTAAGATCAGGAAGACAATCCTGAAGCTTCTCTTTTAGGGCTTTTAATTTGTCAATCAGTCCGGACATTTCAAGAGTTGCAATAGTGATTAAATTATTTAATTTCATAACGCTTTAACATTAAATTGCTTAATTCAGCAATCATATATACGATATTTACATTCAAAGAGTTTGCCAGAAATCTTCCGAATAGTTTACATTTTGTCATATTTTGTTAAAATCTGTAGATATCATAAAATTTAATTTAGTAACAATACTTATTTGCCTCAATCAATTGCTTTGCGACACGTTGTCTTGTTTCCTTGATATTGAAGGGCTCTGATTTGGTAAAACGCCTCAGCCCGACCAGCATCATACGTAATTCATCACCTTCAGCGAATGAATACAGTGCTTCCTTACCAGCAACTGCAACTTTGTCCCCTGTTTGATAAAGGTAAATCCGCATCATATCCAGTTGCCCAGTGCAGGCTTCTTCACCCCTTAATTTCACCAGTTTTTCAACTCGGAGTATTGTTGATTCGGCAACATAGATATAACCGATTATGTCAGCAATATTCATCAGAATCTCCTGCTCTTTTGACAGGGTCATCATCAAT
>JBDNGV010000094.1:0-1013 GCA_041689125.1 Daejeonella sp. | reverse complement strand
TATAATACCCCCACAAATTCGGACCACTTGATTAATTGAAAAAATGTTTAAATTTAATCAAGTAAAAGATATGAAAAAAAGCAGAAGAAAGTTTGATTCGGCGTTCAAGGCAAGGGTTGCTGTTGAAGCCTTAAAAGAGCGGTAAACTCTGTCGGAACTAGCCGTTAAGTTTGATTTGCATCCCAATCAGATATCTAAGTGGAAGCAGGAGTTTTTAGAGAACTCTGCGCTTGTTTTTGAGCACAAATTACGAATTCCCAAGACAGAACCTGATGTTGATGTGGATAAACATATTCTTGAAGAACCTACCGCAGGAGTACTGACTATGCAGTCTATGCTGGAAGACCTGGGAATAATTTGCGGTTATGAGCGCGTGAGGAGATTAATGAGGTTGGCTAATATTAAACCTATATATCCTCGTAGACATTTAACGCAATGGAAAAAGAATGAATACATTCACCCATATTTGCTAAGAAATTTATGCATAACACATAGCAATCAGGTTTGGGAAATTGACATAACATACATTCCCATGGCAAAGGGCTTTATGTATTTAACGGCAATCATTGATGTTTACAGCCGTTATATTGTTGGCTGGGGACTGAGTAATTCTCTAGACGCCGATTCATCTCTCAGAGTGGTAAAGGATGCCATACGTGACCATGGCAAACCCTTTATTCTGAACAGTGATCAGGGAAGCCAGTTCACATGTAAAGAGTACGTAGAATATCTAAAAAGTCAGCATATTCAAATCAGTATGGATGGCAAAGGACGAGCATTAGACAACATCTATATCGAGCGATTTTGGCGAACTATAAAATATCAGCATATTTATCTAAACCCGGCAGCATCAGGTATCGATTTATTTATTAGAATTACGAAATGGATTGATAAATACCATTACAAAGCTCATCAGGGAATTGACAGAAAAAAGCCTATTAATAGATTTAAAATGGCTGCATAATTCAACTAAGAAATGATCAAAAGTGGTCTAGTAATGTCGAGGTATTTTA
>JBDNGV010000093.1:0-2851 GCA_041689125.1 Daejeonella sp. | reverse complement strand
GAATTTCAAATGCAAAGAATTTATGCCTCTGATACCTATGAAGCCATCATGATCGAAGGCAAGAATCCTCCCGACTTATATAATTCAGGAATTTATGAAATTAGAGGTGATAGTTTATTAATTACCAGTAAGTTTAGTAGTCGGCCTTCACAAAATAAAGATGTGAATATAACTTATAAATTTGCTGTAGATAAAGACAAACTGACAATTAATGGTATTTTACCAAATGGAATGATCGTTGAAGAATATTGGAAAAAAATTAAATAGGTCTATATATAATATACCTAAACTATTCACATTTAATTGTAATATTGCTGTGAAATACATTTGTGTTTAAATTTTTTAGCTTAAATTTAAACAATGAATCTGTTTTCTATTTCACAGTTGTCCCAGTTTTCAGGAATCAAGCCACATACAATTAGAGTATGGGAGAATAGATATAATGCCCTAAAACCCATACGTTCTGAGGGAAATACTAGATATTATGACGATAAGCAGTTAAGGAGACTTCTAAATATCGTAAGCCTCATGGATAAGGGTCATAAAGTATCACAGTTATGTTCCATGAGTGATGAGAGATTATTTTCTTTAATTCAAAGTTCAGGTACATCTAATTTAAACGGTACTGCTGAATATTATATAAATCAGTTGATTGTTGCTGGGATAGCATTTGATTATGCTCATTTTGATCACATTTTTTCTCTCAGTTTCTCGGTGTATGGATTGAAGGACACCTATAAGAAGGTGATATTTCCAGTATTGAACAGAATAGGATTGTTATGGGCAAGTGATCTTATGCCTACTGCCAGCGAACATTTTCTAAGTAATATATTTCATCAAAAATTATCAGTCGCAATTGACGCATTACCTTTACCTGATTCATCAATGGAAACATGGTTACTTTTCCTACCTGAAAATGAATTCCATGAACTCCCATTATTGTATGCTAATTTTTTGATCAGGCTTTCTGGCCGTAAAGTTATCTACTTAGGTTGTAATGTCCCGGTAATATCTTTAAAGTCAGCTTTTCAAGATACAGTGCCTGATAATTTATTAATGTTTCTGATTCATTTTGATTATCCTAAGCAGATTCAAAAAGATATTGACAGTTTAAATTCGTACTTTTCTGAACATAAAATTTACTTGGCAGGAAATCATAAACTTATTTCTAGCTTAAAATATCCTCAAAATGTAGAATACCTTCAATCTATAGCAGATATTGAAAATATTCTTGGTCTGAATGAAGTAATAATCAATAATTAAATTAACTAATGTCAAAAATTATTGTCATCGGATCAGGATTTTCAGGTTTGAGCGCATCAGCTTATTTATCTGCGGCTGGACATGAGGTTCATGTTTATGAAAAAAATTCACAACCTGGTGGTCGAGCAAGGCAGTTAAAAGAGAATGGATATGTTTTTGATATGGGCCCCAGCTGGTACTGGATGCCCGATGTTTTTGAAAAGTTCTTTTCTGATTTCGGATACAAGGTTTCTGATTTTTATAAACTCAAGCTTTTAGATCCATCTTTTGATATCGTGTTCCCTGAATCTGAGGTAATGAGTGTTCCTGAAAACTTTGCTCAGCTTTCTCAGATGTTTGAATCTATCGAAAAAGGTAGTGCTCTGCAGCTTGAAAAGTTTATGAATGAGGCACAATTCAAATATGATACCGGTATGGGTAGTTTGGTATATAAACCTGGATTGTCTTTAGCTGAGTTTGCTGATCTTGATCTCATTAAAGGAACCTTCCGACTTCAGGTTTTCAGTTCATTCAGAAAACATATCAGAAAATTTTTCAGTGATCCGAGACTCATCGCATTAATGGAGTTTCCGGTACTCTTTTTAGGGGCAATGCCACAAGATACACCAGCACTTTACAGTTTGATGAACTATGCTGGCCTTAAACTTGGTACATGGTATCCGGATGGTGGTTTTGGAAAAGTAATTGATGGTTTTTTGGAGGTTGCGAAACTAAAGGGTGCAAGCATTCATTTCGATTCGCCTGTTGATGAAATAATTATTGAAGATAACAAGGCCATCGGAATACTAGTTAATGGTAACAAAATCAATTGTGATGCTATTATCGCATCTGCCGATTACCATCATGTAGAAAGTAGCTTAATTCAGGAGAAATACCGGAATTATAAAGAAAGCTATTGGAAAAAGAAGGTTTTTGCTCCGTCCTGCCTTATTTTTTATATCGGACTAAACAAAAGGATTAAAAATCTTAGCCATCACACTCTATTTTTTGATGAAGATTTGGAACTGCATGCGATTGAAATTTATAAAAAACCGCAATGGCCTACAAAACCTCTTTTTTATGTCTGCTGTCCATCAAAATCAGATGACAATATAGCACCTGAAGGTCATGAAAATTTGTTTTTTTTAATGCCTTTAGCTCCAGGCCTCGAAGATACTGATGAGCTTCGTGAAAAATATTTTAATATAATGATCTCTAGGTTAAATAAACATGTCCAGGAAGAGATTAGCACGATTATTGATTACAAGAAATCTTATTGTACTAATGATTTTATAATTGACTACCATGCTTATAAAGGGAATGCCTACGGACTGGCCAATACATTATTACAAACGGCAAACCTTAAACCCAGCATCAGAAATAAAAAGGTAAAAAATTTATTTTATACCGGGCAGCTTACAGTTCCAGGTCCGGGAGTTCCACCATCGATTATCTCCGGTAAAGTTTCTGCCGGACAATTGATTAAACATTTAAATTGCTCGTAAATGAAAGTTTTGTTTGATAATCTTTCCGTTAAAGTCAGTAAAATTACTACCCGTGCTTACAGTACTAGTTTTTCATTGGGTATTTATTGTCTTAATAATTGTCT
>JBDNGV010000092.1:0-5072 GCA_041689125.1 Daejeonella sp. | reverse complement strand
TTGTTTGAAACAAAGTCTGCCAATTCAGGGCAAGCGATGATCAGTTCCTGGAAATTATAACGCTGCCTATGTCGGTTACGGGAATGGAAACTATCTTTTTCTTCTGGTATTAATTTCTTTTTGATGGGCATTCAGCTAAATTATCTAAATAACCTGAATTCGATATAAGGTAAAGATTAAATAATACGGTTGTAATTCGTAAGATAATTCTCTGATTCAACAATAATTTGATTTTTGAAAGGAATACCTGCGTATTATAGGTTGGTTCAGCCCTTTCCTCTGGAGTAGTTCCGGCAAGAAATCGCGTTCCGTTTTAAAATACCAGCAGCCGAAAGCTACCTCCTGCGGCAAGGTTTATTTTACCCAAAGCGGTATTTCATAGGGAGGGGCAGCCCTACAAAAGAACCAAATCTATTTAAAATAAATCTGGGTGGCAGCTGTAGCTTTTTTGCAATAATGAGTTTTATGTTAAATTTTAATATGCTGCAAAAACTACGGCAGAACACGGGACTGTTAGAACCGAAGAGGAACAGACCCTGCTGTCCAAACCAAGAGAAAATTACGCAATTTAAACTTAAAATAGCAATATCTTAAAACGAAATAACCTTAAATAATATGAGATTCTGATTAGTACTCATCCTTTCTAAATGGAAATTCCATTTATCTCAAGATCTGTGGCATCATCTATATCACTTAGCTCTTCTAGTAAGGCATAGGAAATACCATTATTTATGAAATCATCTACCGTTTTAGCGAAAACCTGATCAGTGCTCCAAGGTTTATTGACGAACAGATCAGGAAACAATTTATTTAATCCAAGAAGATAATATCCCCCATCACTGGAAGGACCAATTACTGAAGTATTGGAATCAAGTAAAGTTACAGCTTCCTCTAGCGTGTTAGTTTTTAACTGTAAACAATCACTCCCTATGAGGATAATCCTAGTAAAACCTTGGTCAAATAACTCTTTGAATGAATTTAACATGCGCTCACCAAGGTCATTGCCATTTTGTATTCTTTTAGTGTAGCCGGGAACACTCCATAGGTCATAATCGCTTACTTCATCTGCATAATAAATAAACTTTCTAAAGCTTAAACTTCTGGTAATTTCAAGCGTATGATGAAGTAGTTGAAGGTAAATTTCAAGAGCCCTTTCATCCCCTATATCCTTTGCTAATCGTGTTTTTACCTTTCCTGAAATCGGGTTTCTGACAAAAATCACTAAGGCTGTTGTACTCAGTGCACACATAATCAGTTTGTCAAACTTCCTCCACAGCTGGATCCTTCACCTGCGGTACATCCAAAACAATGCTGTTTTATAACAATATTTCTGTTCTGAAGCATCTCTAAATCAAAATCGGAAATATGCTGACTATTTACTGGGCTTACTTTAAGGTCAAGCATCTGATTGAAATCACAATCATATAAGTAACCATCCCAACCAACTGAAAGGGTGTTTCGGCACATTAAATTTTGAACTGATGCAGGGTTAAATGCTGAAATCAGTTTTTCCATGTACCGGCTGTAATTACCTGAACTCAATAAATAATCAAGATATCGGCTTATCGGCATATTGGTAATCGCGAAAAGCTGATTAAAAACAATATTATATCTTGAAGAAAGTTCCATTTTGTATTCTTTCTCAAGTGCTGACTGTGATGGGGGAAGAAAAGCTCCTGCCGGATTGTAAACCAGATTTAGAATAAGTCCACTTCCATCCCACCCGTAACCAACCAGATTAAGCATTTGCAGAGCCTTTATGGAGTCTTCAAATACACCATCGCCTCGCTGCCTGTCGGTACGTTCCTGTGTAAAACTTGGAAGTGAGGAAACAATTTCAACCTGATGCTGCTTAAAAAACTCCGGCAGATCATAGAATCGCTTATTAGCCAAAATAATAGTCAAGTTACACCTTACTATTACATGCTTACCAATTTTCTTTAATTGCTCAACGAACCAGCGGAAATCAGGATTCAGTTCTGGAGCACCTCCGGTAAGGTCAACCACGCTAATATCAGAGCTTTTGAGTACTTCCAGACATAGATTCATCGTAGATCGGGTCATCATTTCTTTACGGTCAGGTCCGGCATCTACATGACAATGCTTGCAAGTTTGGTTGCACATCTTACCCATGTTCACCTGAAATATCTCAATTTCAGTTGATTTTAATGGTTGTATTCCAATAAGGTTTAACTTTTCCTGAAATAGCGGATATTGCTTATTATCAACATTTTCAAGAACAGCAAGCTGATTTATTGAATCTGCCAATGGATGTTGCAAAACTTTTAAGGATTTGATCATAGTGAGGTATTACATTCCAATTTCTTTAACCTTGTTCATCATTTGAACTCCATGTACAAGAACCGCACCACCTTTTATGGCAGAGGCTACATGAACGGCCTCCATCATTTGTGCTTCACTATACCCCTTTTCAAAGGCATCACTACTATAAGCATCAATGCAATACGGACATTGCACCGCATGAGCAACAGCCAAAGCTATCAGAGATTTTTCTTTTGCCGTTAAATGTCCTTCTTTAAATACTTCTGCATAGTAAGAGAAGAACTTATCTGCCATATCTTTTTGGTACTCAGCGATATTACCGAACTTTTCAAGGTCGCCGGCATTGTAATAATGATTTTCCATCCTTTATTCTTTATTGATCATCTAAATTGAAATCCATTAATGCAACTTGTTCGATTTCAATTCAAAACATGTTAATTTATGGACCGGTTTATTAATAATATCACCGCTACTTTATATTTAGCTATTTACATAAGGTAAAAAGATAATTGGAAATAAGATCTGAAATAAACAGATTAAATTATGAATGTGCTCTATTTCAATCAATTATTTTTTTAACATTCACTTTCAATAATTTAAAATGATAATCCTGCAATTATTGATTCCAATAATTTTGAACAAAAAAAGGACGAGATCTCTCCCGTCCTTAAAAATAATTACAGATTTTCTACTCCATTAATTAGGTACAATGTCAATAATTACTGTCCTGTTGTAGAAACGTTCTTCAGGAGTGTTATTATCAAATGGTGTTTCATTAATATCTTCACCATAACCAATCGTTTGGTAGCTTACATTTCTTTTTCCGGCAGCGATCAAAGCACGCTCAATAATTTTTTGAGTTTGCATTGCCCTACTTTCCGACAAAGTGTTGTTATACTGCTCAGATCCGATAATGTCAGTATGTCCATGAATAATCACTCTCGATCCATCGGATATCAGTGGAACAACTGTTTCAACTAGGAATTTTTCATAAGAATCTACCGTTCTTGACTTGTCAAAATCGAATAAAATACTGTATCTGAATCCCTTTTCTAATGTCTCTGTTTGACGCTCCAAACGGACGGTGCTTTCTTTCCTGATCTGAAGACCATTTTTTGTTTCACCTACCATCACTACTTTATAATTTCCTTCTGCACGATCACCAAGAATATTTTTCCCAGGTACACTTACCACTTCTCTGGTAAATGGACCCAGACGTTGCATGTTACCTTGGTCATTTGAAATATCCAATGACCATGTTTTTAGCGCCTCTTGAGCTCCCCCGACCTGAAATACTACATGGCTATCCATTGGATCAACCTGAACGGCATCGAAAGTAATTGGCTTCATCATCCCACCACCAACTTCAAGCATTAATTCAGGGGATGAACTAACCATATCAACACGACGATCTCCCTCGCGAAGAAGAGTAAGCTCTTTTTTACCACCCGGTTGTTCTGATGGAATTAAGGGCTTAGTACGACCATCTGTGGTAATTCTATTTGCATCAATACCAAATTTATCAACAAGATAATATTTGATAGCTTCTGCGAATTCTTTACCTTCTTTTAGTCCATTTAATGAAGCTCCGCTTAAAGAAATACTGGTTCCAGGATTTGATCTCATTCGATCTCCTGTTATATTCAGAATATTATGATAAACATTCATCTGCCTAGCAGAACGTCCGCTCATACTCTCCGTTTGAACACTCTGTAATTGTACCTCCTTAAATGAAGATGCCTGATCTTTGTTTAACATGACATAACGATTCGGTATTTCAGATGATCCTTCATCAAAAAATACATAATTACGCAAAGGAAGGGTTTCACTAACTTGACGCTTCAAAGGAACGTATTTAGGTGCACGAACAGTAAAAGTAACATCACGTACAGGAACAGCCACTAAGGGCGCTTTATCTATGATTGCAGCCGCCGTTCCTTTTCCAAATTTAATGGCAACACCGAGTCGCAATGTTGAAACTGACCAGCTTTCGATCGTACGTACATCCTGTCCGAAGTACGGATGATAGGAAGCAAATGGGGAAAGAACCGCTTTATTTGCACTAGTGGCTGGAGATAGTTGAAAATCATAACCCACTCCAATCTGTCCTGATAATATATTTTTACGTATTGCAGTAAATTCTGCATCTGTATTGGGTTGCTTTAACTGAGTATATTCAAAGTCTTTATCCAAATTAAAAGCTACTCTCGGACCGGCAAAAAAGAAAAAATTTGAAGTTGGTGAGCCCATACGCAAATTAGGTTCTACAGTTAAATAACTAAGATTGGTTTCCAAAGTTGCCGGGCAATCACATGGTGCAATCACATTATTAAACTTTCCACCGCGGCCATCATAACCTATATTTAGCATTGCTCCCCAAATAGGTCCCGGGCGATATTCCATCAGAAATGATCCAAATGGCTTAAGCCCTTCTCCCTTGTGAAATGCAGTCGGAACAAATAATGAATTGTTCATTCTTTGTGTTGTTCCATCGTAAAAATTAAGGTTTGCCGCTCCTGAGAGTCCGAACCACCAAGTTGGCTGAGAGGTCTGTGCCTCTGCCTTGCTTTGAGCAAAGACGATCATCATGGTTAAGATGATCAATCGTTGCATTATTCTATTTTTTGTTGACATGATATTTTTTCTTTAATATTTTGTGTGAATTATATTCTTTATAAAATCCCCCCTTTGATCGGGGGGATTTGTTGAATTTATTAAGGCTTAATTACTGTACTTGCGTTCAATGTCACAGCAGTTTGTGCCAATAACCTTCCTGTAATTCTTGAACC
>JBDNGV010000091.1:0-4092 GCA_041689125.1 Daejeonella sp. | reverse complement strand
GTGCTTGTGAATAGCGAAGTTAGACTAAAAGCAAAATTGGTTTCCATTGCTAACCTTAGAGGCGTGACAAAAGCTGTTCTTGGTGTTGAACTTGAAATTCTTGGACAGAGTAGATCTGCATTCAAAGGCGATGTAGTATTACTTTACCATTTTATTGAGTAATTCGTTTATGCTGAATCGTTTAATAAATTCCCTGAATTTTGACTAAGTTCGTCGCTTAGCTACCTGTAAAGAAAATCATGCCTAAATCCCGCAAAGCGGCTGTCAGTTTTATTTTTATTACCCTCTTGCTCGATGTCATCGGCTTAGGTTTAATCATTCCTGTTTTCCCGCAACTAATAGAGGAACTTATTCAGGGAAATATTAGCGAGGCCTCCCAATGGGGTGGTCTGTTAACTTTTGCCTATGCCATTATGCAGTTTGTTTTTGCCCCGATCGTTGGAAATCTGAGCGACAAATATGGACGAAGGCCGGTTCTATTATTATCTTTATTTGGTTTTGGGATTGATTATATTTTTCTTTCTTTGGCTCCAACGATCTGGTGGCTTTTTGTAGGAAGGCTTATCGCCGGAATGTTCGGAGCAAGTTTTACTACAGCTACTGCCTATATCGCGGATATTAGCACCCCTGAAAACCGATCCAAAAATTTTGGGATGATTGGTGCGGCATTTGGCTTGGGATTTATTATTGGCCCGGGTATAGGCGGACTGTTAGGCGAGTTTGGTCCTAGGGTTCCTTTTATGGCAGCTGCTATTTTGACTTTTCTAAATTTGATTTATGGCTATTTTGTACTTCCAGAATCACTTTCAAAAGAACATAGAAGACCTTTTGAATGGAAGCGTGCCAACCCTTTGGGCTCTCTCATTCAGCTTAAGAAATACAAAGGAGTTGGCGGCTTAATTGTGTCCTTGATTTTTGTTTATATCGCAAGTCATGCAGTTCAAAGTACCTGGACCTTTTTCAACATAGAAAAATTTCAATGGAGTAACACCTTAATGGGTATATCGTTAGCAGTTATTGGTTTGCTTATCGCCATAGTACAGGGTGGCTTGATCCGCTATATTAATCCGAAACTAGGTGATGAGAAAAGTATTTATGTCGGATTAGGCTTGTATTCTATTGGTTTGTTCCTGTTCTCTTTCGCTACAGAAGGATGGATGATGTTTATATTTTTAATTCCTTACTGTCTTGGAGGAATCGCAGGCCCAGCAATACAATCAATTATTTCTGGCAATGTTCCCAAAAATGAACAGGGTGAGTTACAGGGGGCATTAACCAGTTTAATGAGTGCGACTTCTATTGTCGGTCCTTTACTCATGACCAATTTATTTGCCTGGTTTACGAGACCCGAAGGTGATGTTAAATTTGCAGGTGCTCCATTCTTTGCAGGTGCAATATTGATGCTGATCAGTGCCGTAATTGCTGCAAGAAGCATGAAAAAAGAGGCATTCCTGAATAGAAAAATTAAACATGATGATGAGCCGTTAAGCCCAAGCCATTAACTATTTTCAGTAATTGAAAGATCAGTTTTTCTGTGGAGGGCTGATCATGATGTGCGCTTTAGGGGTTCCGGGATCCATAAGCCAGGGCATACCGGGTACATCTGGTTTTAGGGGCAATCCGGTACTTTCTGCTGTGGCATAAGGAGTATAGATTACATATCGCAGATACCCTTCCTTAACTGAACTTGTTTCAGGAATATAGTTTTCAGCTTTGGCAGTATAAACAAATAAGCTTGCAGGCTGTTTTGGCATCATCAGCCATCCGCTTTTTGCCTCATAATCACGGATTTCAGTCACCTCTTTTACAGTCTTGCCTGCACTTTTTAAATCACGTCCCCTTTTCATAAACGGCTCAAGATCTTCATGATAACAGGCAACATTTAATCCTGTGATTTTAGGATCGTCTGCCAAACAGATCATTTCATTTGTGCCCTTTCTGAGCAGAATGAATTCTCCTTTTTCAGAATATCCATATACAGTTGAATTCCCGCGCTTATCGGCAGGAGCAGCTAATTCAGCAGTTTGGATTTGTATGGCGGCAGCCGGAACAGCCTGTTGTGCAAAAACAGTATCTCCTAGACTTATGAGAACAATGAATAATAGCGCTCTTTTCATTTCAGTTTTTTTTGAATAGGTTTTATGATTACATAATAATATTACTAATTTATATTGAGAAAAACAAACAATTATAACACCGTACTTCAGGACTTTTCCTTTGGGGTAAGTTTGATCTCATAATCAGATATGGCGATGAGACGTTCTTTATATAGGCTTCCAATCGCTTTTTTGAATGCCTTTTTGCTAATCTTTAACCGATTGTAAATGTCTTCTGGTGAGCTTTTATCACCTAAAAGAATTGAACCATTATTTTCCTGCAGATCGATCATCAGGCTATCTTTCAGATCAAGAATATGTTTGAAACCGATCACCTGCAGACTAAGATCGATTTTATTTCCTTCACGTATCTTTTTTATAAATCCACGTTTCTGATCTCCAGGCTTGAGATCTTCAAAAACTTCATTTCGGTAAATTAACCCCATGAATTGCTGATTGATTACTGCACTGAACCCCAAGTCACTTTCATCTGTGATGAGCAATCTTACTTCATCACCTTCTTCAAAATCATGTTCATCTTGATTTATAAAATCACTAAGATATGATGAGGCCGTTATGCGTTCTGTTTTCTCATCATTATATAGGAAAACAACGTATTTCTGGCCAATTTTCATTGGACGCTTTTGTTCTTTGCCCGGAACAAATACATCTTTGCCGATGCCCATATCCATGAATGCACCATCCTCATTTACATCAACAACTTCCAGAAAAGCAAATTCATCTATCTGTGCCAATGGAGTTTCTGTAGTCGCCATTAAACGACCATCACTATGGATATACACAAAAACATGAAGATTGTCGCCAATCTCTACACCCTCTGGAGCATACACATAGGGCAGAAGCACCTCTTTGTCTCCTTCAGTCAGAATGAGACCATTTTCAGTCTTTTTTATAAATCTGAGCTCATTGAATTTGCCAATGTCTATCATGTTGCTTTTTAATTATTTTTCAAAGATACTAAACTGGAAACTATTGAATTCGGATGCCAGTTCTTCTGATTTAGAACTTTCAGCAAAGTGGTCTTTGAGTATTGATCTTTTGGAACGCATTTTTATTGATCCTGAGTTTTCAAGTGTATTAAAAGTTCCTGAAATTAGGCTTAACCATGATTTGGAATTCAGTCATAATTTACGAAACATTCATTTAAGTCATCGTTACCGGATGGAAGAACGATTTATCAGGAAGAAACTGGACAATTCATTGATTGACGGATACAGGTTTGTAGAACCGATTTTATGCCGGACTTAATTACCAGGTGCTCAAAAATCTTAATATTGAGTTGGGCTATATTAACCTCTATCAGCAACGAGTGTCCAGAGTAGAGTATTTAAATCGTAATATTGCAAGTTTAGGAATTAATCATAGCATAAAACTGCATCATTAGTTTTTAGCATAAATATTAAGGTTTAAAATTTCAGGATTTGACAAAGAAAGTATTTTTTATAACTCCACCCTTTACGCAGTTGAATACGCCATACCCTGCGACGGCATATATGAAGGGCTTTCTTAATACGAAGAATATTTCCTCATATCAGGCTGATCTTGGAATTGAAGTAATTTTGAAGCTATTTTCGAGATCAGGATTGGAGAACTTGTTCGATCAGATTATACTTTCCGATCATATTTCCGAAAATGCAAAGCGAATGATCGCTCTTAAAAAGCATTATATCAACAATATTGATGCTGTTATATCTTTTTTGCAGGGGCATAATCCAACGCTGTCACATCTGATTTGTCAGGAGGATTTTCTACCTGAAGCATCAAGATTTAATCAACTAGAAGAGCTCGACTGGGCATTTGGAACTATGGGAACCCAGGATAAGGCAAAACATCTGGCAACCCTTTATTTGGAAGATATTTCAGATCTGATTTTGGAATGCATAGACCCCCATTTTGGATTTAGCAGGTATGCAGAGCGTCTGGCTCGTTCTGCGTCCACTTTTGATGAATTATACGGAGCCCTACAACTTGAATT
>JBDNGV010000090.1:0-10035 GCA_041689125.1 Daejeonella sp. | reverse complement strand
TTTGAATATGGATTCAAGAAGCCATCCTTAACATCAGATTTTAGATATTCTGGAAATTCCTTCTTCTTAGTAACCTTTTCAAACTGAGAAGTCGATAATTTGGTGCTCCATCTCTTAGCCGAAACAATCTCAATATCCTTTTTATAGTCAAGTACCTGATCAGGAAAACATTCCCATTGTACCAAATCAACCAAGTGGGTTGTGATATCGGTAATTCCTTCTCCCTGCTGCTTAACATCAAAAAACCAAGCTGGCCTCACAAGTGGTTTACCTGAAACATTCTTGAAGAAATAATGAACACTCAATTTAGTAACAGAAGGATCTTCAGGGCTTCCCTTTTCAAGCTCACCGAATGCCGGAAGATGTGCAAACTCCTTTTGAAGGATGCTATTGATCTCATAACGCTCGGTCATGATATCATATAGCAATACCTTATTTTTTTCTGCCGACTCAAAAGCCTTAACCAAAGTATTAAAGCCTTCAGTATCGATCGCCATTGGTTTATCAGCAAGTACATTCAAACCAGAATCAACAGAAGCCTTAATATAGTTTGTCTTAAACTTATTGTTTCCGGCAATGACAACCACATTCCCTGCCCTTTCCTTAAACATCCTTTCTAAGTAATCATCACCCGTATAAACCTTTTCATTCCACCTTGTTGGCTCCTCTTTTCTTTTGTTATAAGAGCTTACCAGATTAAGATGGGCCTTCACTTCATCCCCATATGGGGCATATACATGTACCACAGAATCAATTTCGGGGTACATCGACTTCTGTAAAAGGGCAGAATGAAAGTGTCCCGGGTCTAGGACAATTAGTCGAATTTCGGGTTGCTGCATTTTTTCAGATTTGTTTACACAAGCTGTACTTAATAGGATTATACAATTAATTAACAGCAAATTTTTAATATTTTTGAATTCAGATTTTATCATTTGATTAGCTTGAAATTAAATTTATTCTAATTATTCGGTTCAGGTGCAAAAGAGCAAAAATCTTCCATTAAATATTAAATAATTTTCTCTAAGGTAATAGGTTTTAATTTTGGAGACAATAATTGTATTCCGGTAAATGCAATCAGATAGGCACATCCTGCAAAAATGAACAATGAAACATAACTTCCTGTGGACTGTAAAAGAAAGCCACCGATAGTTGCCCCGAACATACCGCCAACTGCACCGAGCATACTGCCAATACCAACCACAGAACCTACTACCTGCCTTGGAAACATATCTGTGGTGAGTGTAAATAGGTTAGCCGACCATGCAGAGTGTGCAGCTAAAGCAAGTCCAATGAGGCCAACCGCAAGCCATAATTCTGTGGTCTGCGCTGCAAAATAAACCGGAACAACACATAAAGCCGAAGCAAACATGGTGGTTTTGCGACTTTTGTTTACAGACCATCCGCGTTTAATTAAGGCAGAAGAAACCCATCCGCCAACAATACTTCCAAAATCAGACATCAGGTAAATTACGATTAGGATTGGGCCGATCTTAGCAATACCAATCCCATAATTACTGAAAAAAAACTTGGGCAGAAAGAAAAGGAAAAATGAAAATATGGGATGCGTCATGAATGCCCCAAATGCAAAGGCCCAGGTTTGTTTAAACTTTAACAACTGAAGCCAAGGAATTTTAATCTGAGGTTCTAAGGGATCACTGTTAATAAAATCTAGTTCTTCTTTTCCAAGTTTTGGGTGATCTTGAGGCAATCGGTACATCATCATCCAGAATATAATCCAGATAAAACCAATTGCACCGGTAATGACAAAAGTCATTTGCCATCCATAATTGATAGCGATAAAAGGGACAACTAGTGGGGCAACAATTGCACCAACGCTTGCTCCTGAAACAAAAATACCTGTAGCCAAAGCCCTCTCTTTTCTTGGAAACCACTCAGAAACAGCTTTTAATGCAGAAGGAAAGTTGCCGGCCTCACCTAATCCTAGGAGAAAACGAACTGCGGCAAATCCAAAAAGTGAAGCAACTAGCGCATGCATCATAGTTGCAATGCTCCAGAATCCAATGGCAATGGCAGCTCCCTTACGGGTTCCAATCTTATCTAGAAGATGGCCCATAAACAGGAAGCCAATGGCATAAGCAGCCTGAAAAGAGGAGACAATAAATCCATATTCTGAATCTGACCAGCCGAATTCCTTTTGAAGTTGCGGCGCCAGAATACCTAGGACTTGCCGGTCAACAAAATTAATTGTAGTAGCCAGAAACAGCATTGCACAAATCTTCCAACGGTACATCCCGACTCCTGCTTTTGGAACTACAACCATTATTTCCTCATTTCATTAAAATACCATTGTATTTCCAGACAACAGGAGCAGATATACAAAATCATGATTCACTAACATCAAAAATTGAGGCATAAAGACCCTATTTTATGATAGCTAAAATATCTCAACCTAAACTTTAGGTTCCCAGCCCTTTTGGTACTCTCTTGTCCAGAGTTTCATCGCAGCCGAATCATTTAAAATATGACCATTTTTTGGATCTATATTCAATGTTCTTCCAGTACGCTGGGCAATATTTCCAAGCTGGCATAATAACGTACTCCGATAACCACCATGAATATCTGCTGCAAGCGGGCTTCCATTCTTTATCCCGCCAAAGAAGTTTTGAATATGAAAAGCATCCAATTGCTGTGAAGGACTGGTAAGACTGGCAGTATCCACTGTAATCTCATTTTTAGCTTCCTTAATCAGATTATTTTTAAGGTCATAAGCTTTATAGGCATTACTACCGCCAATTACTAAGGAGCCGTTCTCGCCATAAAATATTACACCAACAGTGTGTCCTTCAATTGGAAATGGATTACAACTTCTGCCTTCCCAGGTTATGGTTGATTTATTACCAAACTCTATATTAATATTTTGGGTATCTGGAGCTTCCCAATCATCCTGATAACGGTACCTTCCACCGACAGAGCTTACTTTGGTCGGAAATTCAACTTGAAGACCCCAGCGTGCAAGATCGATCATATGCGTACCATTATTCAGAGCCTCGCCGGTACCCCAGTGCCAGAACCAATGCCAGTTATAATGAATCAAGTTATCTTTAAACTCTCGACGAGGAGCAGGTCCTTGCCAGAGATCGTAATCCAGCCATTCAGGAACCGGTGCAACTTTACCTACTCCAATAGATGGCCTGTTATTGGTATACCAAGTTTTTGCAAAATATGGACGACCAATTATTCCTCCGTGTAATTCAGCAATTCCTGCAGCCACATTTGGCCACGAACGGCGCTGATTACCCATTTGAATAACATTTTTATATTTATTTGCTGCTGCCACAAGGAGTTCTCCTTCATGAGGATTATGGCTACATGGCTTTTCAAGATAAACATGCTTGCCAGCTGCTGATGCGAGTAAAGCTGCAGGCGCGTGCCAATGATCAGGAGCAGCGATTACAAGGGCATCAAGATCTTTCACTTCCAATGCTTTTCTAAAATCAGGCTGAGCCATAGGCTCCTTATTCTGGATTTTGTTTACTGTACTGATACATTTATCTGCAGCTCTTTTATCCACATCGCAGATAAAACGGATCTCGCAATTCTTCTGAGCTGCAAAATTAGATGCAAGAGCAAGTCCGCGGCTATTTACACCCATCATTGCAACCTGAACGCGTTCGTTGGATCCAAGAATCCGGCCATAACTGCTTGCACTAAATCCCGGCAGAACACCTCCAAATGAAATTGCGGCAGCGCCGGTGACTGTCTTTTTAATGAAATCCCGGCGGGAATCTGAATTTTTCATTTATTTATTAATTTATGGCGTTTAAGCCTAAGTTTAATTTTGTTCTAATTCTTCTGAAAATTTAAATATCATATTCACTTTTCCAGTACTGGGTTGTTTCGGTTTCGGCAGCTTTATTTCCCATGTGTACCGCAATGGATACATCCTTGCCGGTTCTGACACTGGAAGCAGGTTTCTTTCCTGTTAAGATACATTCAGCAAAATCGCGCAGAGCGTAAACTGTTGGATCAAGTTCCGGACTATCCTTATGAAAAATAATGGGCTCACCGGTACCTAAAGGATAAACTTCTACAGTCGCACCAGTAACGCCATCTACCGTTCCGGTAGTTTTAGTTTTTGCTTCAGGATAAATAAATGCCCTGTCTCTTAATATTTCAATGGTGCCTTTTGCTCCAAGGATACGAATAGAATAACCCTTATATTCATTTGTAAGAATTGAAGTAACACTGGATTTAACACCACCAGGGTATTCATAAACCAAACGGATATTATCAAAATTATCTCTCCCGTCCTTCCAGAAATCAATTCCGCCGAAACCTGTAACTTTAATAGGATGGCTGTCCTGTATCATATTTACCATATCAATTTCATGCGCACTTAGTTCAGACAGAAGCCCCCCGCAATATTCCTTATACATCTTCCAGTTTATAGCACGTTCCATCTTAGGATCACTTACTGGTTGACGCCAGTCAGAATTCCGATTATACTGGCACTCATAATGAAATACTTTTCCTATCCATCCCTTATCAATAATCTCTTTAACCCTATGATACATGGAATAATACCTGTATTGATGACCAACCTGAAATACGAGCTTTGAACTATCAACCAATTTTACCAGAAAAAGAGTCTGAGGTATGTCATAAGCCATTGTTTTTTCAACATAAACATGCTTACCGGCATTAAGAGCAGCTACTGCCATTGGAAAATGCAAATGAAGAGGCGTAGCAATGATCACTGCACGAACATTTGGATCATCAATCAGTTTCTGATAATCATAATATCCTTTGGCATCTTTATCAGCGACTCTCAAACCTGCCTTCAAATGATCTTCTATGATATCACAGCATGCTACAAGTTCTATATTTCGAACATTCGCAAGAGTCTGGGCAAGACCCAAACCGCGGCTACCGGACCCAATCAGTCCAACACGAACCTTTTCAGTCTGAGCAGGATTTATGATAATGAGCCCCTGATAACCAAATGCAGTAAGGCCTGTCAAGGCCAGAGCACCTGTGGTGATAAACTTTCTTCTTGAATGATCCTTAATTTTCATTTTCCTGAGGGCTGAACCTACTTGCTTTTCTTCGCCACTCTGGCATAAACATCAGCCACGCTAACTGGAGCACCACCTTTGCGTTTACTTTCATCGGCAGCTTCCATAAATGCATAAATATCAAGTGTTTCTTCAGAACTTACTGGAACTACTCCCGTTTTAAAGAAATCGGTAATATTCTTCAATAAAGGATTATAACCTCCATATTCACCAATCTGGACAGTTGCTTTTTCTGCGAACACAGTACCTCCGTATCCTAGTTTTCCGGTACGGACTCCACGGAAGGTACCCACTCTGCCGTCATTCCAAGTTCCAACAACAACATCTACATCAGGCGAGCTGATCCTAACCACCTGCTTACATCCGGGCCCCATTACCGTGAATAGTGATTCTACACCATGAATACCATACCAAAAAAGATCAGGATGAGTACTTTCAAGATGACACGGGCTATAAGTTTCGGCACCAAGCACCTTACCGTACTTTCCACCTGCAATCTCTTGTGCACCTGTAGAATACCTCAGAGAAGAAGCAGAGAATACTCCTACATTAGCCTTTTTTGCAGCTGCAAATATTGCGCTTGCATCCGCAAATGAAGCTGCAATTGGTTTATCAATAAAGAAGGGCTTGCCAGCCTTAATTACTTGTAAAGCCTGTTCAAGATGTAACCTTCCATCATTGGTTTCTAGAAGAACAAAATCAACTTTATCTAATAGACTGGCTATTGAGTCGGTAATTTCAACATCCATCTTTTTTATATCCTCGATATAAGCTGGTATACGTTCATAACTGCTTTTAATATCCTTGCTTCCATAAGGATAAGCAGCTACAACTTTAAATCCGTTATACTCCGGGCCTGGATTAGGACCATTAAGAGCCTTTGTGAAAGCAATTACGTGAGAAGTATCTAAACCGATAATTCCTATTCTATTACCTGCAATTATGCCGCTATTTGATGAACGATACAGACTTTCTGCAAAGCTGTTTGCGCCAATTCCAATACCTGCAGCCGCAATAGCTGTTGTTCTGATGAATGTTCTACGGTTCTGTTCTGTTTTCATATTAATGATAAATGTACTTAATGATTTATACCACCCATTCGCTTCGTTATTTTACCAATCTGCGTATCGAAAAGTAAAATAAATTGCTCAATAATGCAAATAATGTGCTCTAGGGCAGTATATTGTTACTCTATCTTCTTCATTTGAGGCAAAATAGGAGTCATTTTTGGTGCCAGAACCCTGAACATTAAAAACCAGGCGATCAGATATGCGGTTCCACAGAAAAGAAACAACATATAATAACCGGTTTGAATATGCCCGGCTGCCTTATAATAATCAAGTAAATATCCAGCACTCTTTGCAACTATAATATTTCCAAAACCGCCGAACATTCCCCCAATTCCAATAACTGCACCAATTGAAGTTTTAGGAAACATATCTGAAACCGTGGTCATAATATTAGCCGACCAAGCCTGATGTGCAGACATTCCAATACCAATTACAACTACCGCATACCACATATTAAATGATCCTGCCCATTGGCTAAACATGACCATTAATGGGATAAAAGCATATATAAGCATAGCGGTTTTACGTGATCTGACCATCGTCCATCCTTTGTTTTTGCTGAACCACATAGGCAACCATCCACCGGCAATACTTCCAATTCCGGCAATCAAATAGACCACCGCTACCGGGACACTCACCTCAAGGCCAACCAGTTTGTATTCTGAAATTAAAAATGCCGGCAGCCAGAATAGGAAAAACCACCAAACACCATCTGTAAGAAATTTGCCTACCGCATATGCCCAAGTTTGTTTATAGGTCAATAATTGCCTCCATGGAATCACGGCTTCGGTTTCACCGTCATTTGGCTTTGTAATTTCTTCATCACTATTAATATGAGCAAGCTCTGATGCTGAGATACCTTTATGCCGTTCCGGAGTTTCATAAAGCAAGAACCAGAAGATCAGCCACAGAAAACCAACCGCTCCTGTAAGTATGAAAGCCATCTGCCAGCTGTAGGTTATAGCCAACCAAGGGACGAGAAGGGGGGCAATAATAGCCCCAATATTGGTTCCGCTGTTAAAAATACCGGTTGCAAAAGCTCTTTCGCGTTTTGGGAACCATTCTGCTACAACCTTAATAGCCGCCGGAAAGTTACCTGCTTCGGTCACACCTAAAAATGCTCGCACCACCCCAAATCCGAAAGTGGTCTTTACAAATGCATGCATAATTGCGGCTATACTCCATAATATTAGGGATACCGCATAACCCATTTTACTACCAACCCTATCTATAATACTACCAACGCCTAACATGCCAAGAGCATAGGCCAATTGAAATGCGGCAACAACGTTAGAATAATCGGTTTCAGACCACTCAAATTCCTTTTCAAGATAAGGTTTCAATAAGCTGATTACCTGCCGGTCAAGATAATTGATGGTTGTGGCGAAGAACACCAGAGAGCATATCGTCCAGCGATAATTAGTCATTTTTTGCATGCAGATCAATAATTAAGCTCTTTCCACTCAGAGTATTCCCGATAAACTTATGATTTAAAATATTTCTTAGCGTTAAAGTAACAAATATTCTGAACCATTTGTCCTAGCCATTGAATATCGTTAGGTAATTCTCCATTCTCAACATCAATACCTATCAGATTACATAATATTCTTCTGAAATATTCATGTCTCGGATAGGACATAAAGCTTCTGGAATCGGTAATCATCCCAACAAATCTGCTTAGCAAACCCATGCTTGAGAGGGCATTGATCTGATTGGTCATCCCAGATTTCTGATCCAGAAACCACCAAGCCGATCCAAACTGGATTTTTCCTGCAACGCTTCCGTCATTAAAATTGCCTGCCATGGTAGCAAACATCTCATTATCAGCAGCATTAAGATTGTAAATTATGGTTTTCGCAAGACTATTGGTAGAATCCAGCTTATCTAAAAATTTAGACAATCCGCGTGACTGTGAAAAATCACCCATAGAATCAAAACCGGTGTCGGGGCCAAGCTCAGTCAGTAATCTTGAATTATTATTCCTAATAGCCCCAAGATGATATTGCTGCACCCAGCCCTTTTCATGATCCCAATGGGCCAGATTGAGAAGCATACAAGACTTAAACTTGAGAATTTCAATTGAATTCAGAGCCTCAATTTTAAGTATCTTGATGAAGATCTGATCTATTTCAGCATCCGTGTATTCCTCATAACAAAGTTGTTCCAGGCCATGATCTGAAACCACGCAATCGTTCTCCGCAAAATGATCATGTCTTCCCTTTAATGCTAGCAAATACTGGCTGAAAGTATTGATATCCATTCCGGATATTGCTACAAGTTTTTGAATATAAGAATGAAGCTCCGGTATATTATCTGCATTCATAGCTTTATCAGGTCTGAATGAAGGCCGAACCTTCACAGAGAAACAATCTGATTTAATCTTCTGATGATAGGCAAGGTTATCCAACGGATCATCTGTTGTTCCGATACTCTCTACATTCATTCTTTCAATCATCCGGCGAATGGAATATTCAGGAGTTTGAAGCTTTGCGCTGCATTCATCATAAATCTTTCTTGCAGTTGTTGGAGAAAGAATATCGTAAATATCAAAATAACGCTGCAACTCCAGATGGGTCCAATGATAGAGGGGGTTCCGGAAAGTAAAAGGCACAGTATCAGCCCATTTCTCAAACTTTTCCCAGTCGCTAGCATTACCTGTAATATACTTTTCAGGAATACCATTGGCTCTCATGGCTCGCCATTTATAATGATCGCCATAAAGCCATATTTGAGTAAGGTTTTCGAAATTTGAATCAGCAGCAATCTGATCAGGTGGAAGATGACAATGGTAATCTATGATGGGTAATTTAGCGGCAAAATCATGATACAGAGTTTGCGCAGTTCTTGATTCAAGGAGAAAATCCTGGTCTAAAAATGTCTTCATTTGCTTAAATTAATGAATCTATGGTTTAAAATGCAACTCATTCTGTAAAGCAATATCGTAAAATTTTTATTGATCTTGCACTTGCTTCTACTTGAGCATTTTAGAAATTCCAATCCCTTTTGGGCGGACAGGTTTGAGATCCATTATTGGCTTTGCTGGCTGTCATTTCTTCATTGTGGTAGATAGAAAAGAGCGAAGGAAATATACACTTTAATCAAATTTATCCTTGTTTATTGATTCCCTTCAACTGCTATAATAAAGGTATAAGGATTTATGAAAACGAAGCCAACAATTTGATTTCGTTCCGGTAAAGAATAATTTTCTTATTGTTTTCAAGCTGCTTTAAGAGACGTGAAATTACCACCCTACTAGTCGCCAGTTCATCAGCAATTAGTCCGTGGGATGCCTTAATTACACTTGAACCGCTCAAACGCTGTTTCTCTTTCAAATAGCCAATCAGGCGTTCATCAAGCTTATGAAAAGCAATACTCTCAATCGATTTTAACAGCTCTATAAAACGCTCATTGAAGCTGCGCATGATATAGTTTTTCCAGCTTGGATAGGCACAGAGCCAATCATCAAGCTTAACATGAGGGATTGCTATCAATTCAACATTATCTTCGGCAACAGCTTTGACCTCACTTTTTTTTGCTTCCAAGCAGCAGCTGTATGCCATGGAACAGCTCTCATTACTTGACAAATAATAGAGCAGGATCTCATTTTCTTTCTCATCCAGACGATAAACCTTCACAGTCCCTTTCAGGATTATAGGCATCATCCTAACATATTTACCATAATCCATGATCAGATCACCTTCTTTAAAGGTTTGAAAGATCCCGAACTGCTGAATTTCCTTTATTAGCTGTGGTTCGAAAATACTTTTGAGCTTATCCAGATTTGCTATCATTAAAAATGAAAGTTTAGAACAAAATTAGATTGTACCATATTTACCTTATTGATAATAAGTTTGCTGTTACCATAGGTTTCGCCATTATTGAGCTTTGCAACCAGCAGAAGCTGAGCTTCGAGACCTTTTAAAGACTTT
>JBDNGV010000089.1:0-3027 GCA_041689125.1 Daejeonella sp. | reverse complement strand
TTCCTTATTGCTTTTTCCGGGCTTACGGCCTATAACATTGATTCCGGGAGCCTTATGAACAGGATGGTAATTTGATTTGATCCAAGCCGAGAGTTTATTTTTTGCAAGACGATCAAGCAGAAGAATATCCTGTTTTCCAAGCCCGAACACAGGAACTGATTTATCGTGGTTGCCAGAGCCAGATCCTGCTATTGCTCTCCCGTATTGATTTACTGAAAAATATGCCAGAACTTGGCTGTTTTGCTGATTCTTAATAGCATATCCGTCGCTAATTTTCACAAACATTCCTGTAACACCTGCTTCAGGAGTTCCAAAACCTCTCTTCTGAGGAATTGCCTCAATATGCTGACCTCCCACAATCAAATCGGAACTGTTTATGGGTCCCCAGTCATCAAACTCGTATTTATCATAGTGTGCTACAGGCAGAGAAGCTTGCATTTCTTTTAGAACAATCTTTGCGGCCTTTGCATAAGCTTTACTTCCACTGGGTCTCGGACCAATATCGGTCACAAGTTTCTTTAATAAGGCTTTGGTGTATTCCTGCCGCTTTTCTGCTGTAGAAACAAGTTTAGACGATGGACTACTTTCAGCGAAAGACCATTTGTTGCTGAGCAATAAAAATGCAAGTCCTCCGGTCAATTTAATGAACTCAGAACGTTGAAGATTTTTTTTAGTCATCATTATTCCAATCAATCTTTACCTAGCAAAAACAAAATTAATTTACTAAAATCAGGGATTATAAGTAACGTTTAGATCACTAATTGGACCCAATATCCCCCTGATATTTTTCGTACGAACCTTAATGGTATTCAAACCACTCTGAAGCGTCCAATCCCAAGACTTTTGACTTTGACTATGCCATTCCCCATCCTCATTAGCAAGAAGAAAGCTATCAAATCCGCCGGGAGTAAAAGCATCAACTTCAACCTTTAGAACTCCCGATTGATTTGTCTCGTTGAGATAAATTTTAGCCTGATTAAGTGGCTGGTAAAAATCAGATTCACGGTCAGTATATCTTTGATATTCATCCCGTTTAGGAAAAGTATCATCGTACCAGTTTAAAAATCCGTCCCATCCCCACATGGTATCTCCCGTATGTATAGGAACAGGTCGGGGATTGGACAGGAAATCGTTACGCGGAATGATACGAAAGTGACCTATAGTTTCCAGAAGGTAAGCTCCCCCACCATCTTCAATAGAAAAAGGATTATTACCCTGACGCATACCCACTTTTACACGGGCCATGACTTCCTTTCCAATATCAGGAACGAAAGGACGTTGCCAGGTTTCAACACGGGGCATTTGTTCGGCAAGAAGATTATGCATTTCAAGGAGGTTGAATGGCACTCCTGTCTTGGTATCAAAATAATAATAATCGCGGGTGGCATCCATATAGATCCACTTATTGAGCTGGTTTGACCACACCTCGGTTACCTCATGCCCGCTCATACCTTCACTATGTATATTAATGTGTCTTGCCTGGTATCCCATGGAAAGCATCGCTCCGATCAAAGCCTGGTTAGGATAAAGACACATCCCTACCATACGTCGTCCTTTAAAAAAAGGTCCTTTAAGCTGCGGCATGCCTGTTGCTTCAGCAATTACCGGAGTAACCGTCACATCATTCCAATTCCATGAGTATTCCTCAAGCGTAAGAGGCACACGATATGCCCAGTTCAACAGGCGCATCATCACTTCAAATTCAGTGTTGGCACCTTTAACAATTTGATCAAGCTTGTGGTCTTCACGGAACTTCTTGAGCTCCAGGTGGTTTAAATTCTCATAGGCAAAAGGATAGGACATAGGCACAATCTGACCATTATTGATAACATGAGCCTGAAGTCCAGCTTTAGTGTTCAGTGAATTATCTTCCCAAGAAGTTGAATAACGTAAACCTCTAATAAGCGGAGTTCGTAAAGGATCGGTGGTACTTAGTTCAGCTTTCCATTGAAAATAGCGTTTATCAGCAAGTGCATACTCGCTACCTCTCTTTAGCACTTGCCAGGCAGTCCATGTCTGATCGCCGATAAAGGGGCCCGTTCCAAAACGAACAAAAACTTTGGCAGAGGTAAGGAGAGGTTCTTCAATATCAGTCCAGAAAGTGGATTTCAAATTAGCTGAATTTCGTTTTAGCGGGTTTTCTCCATTTACCAGATCAATTAAAGGAGAAACATATTCACCGGAAGGCAGAAACCTGTCAATGCTAAAGCGTACAGAATATTCTCCGTCGATCTGATCCATTGCTCCAAGTTTTGAATCGCTCCAAGTACTGCCGCCATCACTGCTTTTCATAGAACGATTCGGACTGGTGCGGGTAAGCGAACCCCGTTTAAATTCTTTTTCGTGAGCTATCAATATACGCCAGGAAGTCGAATCGCTTTCTGTCCACATCAATAATTCATTTGCCCCTTTGCGGAGCTTTTCAACAGGAAGATCTACATAGAACCAGCGATCCCATGACAGATCGATATATTGGCGTGCGTGAGGAAATGCAATTAGCGAAGCCGGTCTTACAAATTTTTCCCCATTCAAAGATAAAGAAAGCGGTTGGGTATTGCCCTTAAGCTCAACAGCTTTAAAAACAACTCTGGCAGAAGCGGCTGCCGGGTTAGGAACTTCTAATATCTTCTTTATAACGATCCCTTTTCTGAGATCTTCAACCCACTCAACAGTTCCGCTGGTATAACTTTTATAACCTTCCGGAATTCCTGTAGCCGGAGCATCATCCTCAACAAGTTCGGTTTCCTGAAGCCTGATAATCCCCTTGCTTCTATCAAATTTCAATTTGATTAATTGTGCCTCCTTCTCAATTCCGGCAGCATCAAGCTTTATCTCATTAAACCTGATATTTGAATTGCTTGTCGAACTATCATATTGCTGAACAGCAGTAAGAGCCTTGTATTGAAATTTACTTTCATTAGAAATCTGTGCAAATACTGAATATGCAGACAAACATATAATTTCCAGAATAAGAGATAAAACTTTTCTCATGATTTATGTTTTAATAAAATGTAAAAATCTTTATTC
>JBDNGV010000088.1:0-3079 GCA_041689125.1 Daejeonella sp. | reverse complement strand
TGATTCTGACAAAAATCGGAGCCGGATAAGAACAAGACCTCAAAAAATTAATAACTTTAAGCCATCCGCTCCCCTAACCAATGATGAGTAACTTTAACGATTTCAACAATCCACAGGTAAAAAAATTACCTGAACATCTCAAGCAATTTATTGTGGAGCAACATTATGAACATTATACACCTGTTGATCAGGCTGTCTGGCGCTTCGTAATGCGACAGAACTACCATTTTCTGAAGGATATTGCGTACTACCCCTATATTCCCGGACTTGAAGCTGCAGGGTTAAGTATTGAAAAAATACCTGATCTGCAGGATATGAATGATGCCCTTAAAAAAATCGGATGGGGTGCTGTAACTGTCGACGGTTTTATTCCCCCGGCCGCTTTCATGGAATATCAATCCTGCAGAGTATTGGTCATTGCCGCTGATATCCGTCAACTGGAGCATATTGAATACACCCCTGCTCCCGATATCATTCATGAATCAGCGGGTCATGCACCAATAATTGCCGATCCGGATTACCATCAATACCTGAGTTATTTTGGCTCAATTGGTGCAAAAGCCATGTACTCTTCCAAAGATTTTGAACTTTATGAAGCGATACGGGAGCTGTCTATTCTAAAAGAAATGCCGGATCCTGATCCCTTGACCTTGAAAAAAGCTGAAAAACGGGTCTTATTATGCCAGATGAACCTCGGTGATCCTTCTGAAATGGCATTATTGAGTCGTTTGCACTGGTGGACAGTAGAATACGGTTTGATAGGCACTCTTGAAGATCCCAAGATCTATGGAGCAGGTCTTCTCTCCTCCATCGGAGAAAGCAAAAGCTGTATGGATCCATCTGTAAAAAAATACTGGTACACTTCCGAGGCTGTTAATTTCCCATTTGACATTACTAAACCGCAGCCACAGTTATTTGTTAGCCCCAACTTTAAGAACTTGACACAGGTTCTGGAGAATTTCGCAGATGCCATGGCGTTCAGGAGAGGCGGATCGGAAAGCGTTTTAAAAGCGATTGAATGTAACAATACCTGTACTGCCGTATTCAGCTCAGGATTGCAGGTTAGCGGAGTGTTCAATGATTTGCGAATGGATAAAAGTGATGAACTGCTATTCCTAAAGACTATTGGAGGCAGTGCATTATCCTATGAAAATAAACAACTTGAAGGACATGGCAAACAACAACATGCCGATGGTTTTTCTTCTCCGGTAGGCCGTTTAAAAAACTTTGGCAAGGCTATTGAGGATGCAAATGAGAATGAGCTCGAAAACTTAGGGATTATTTGCGGACAAACTGCAGCATTAAACTTCTGTAGTGGATTAAGTCTGAAAGGAATTGTCGAGTCAATTTTGAAGCGGAATTCAAAAATAATACTAATCAGTTTTACAAACTGTACGCTGATGGACGAGCAGGGAATTGTTTATTTCGAGCCTTCCTTTGGTAGATATGATATGGCGGTTGGCGAGAAAATATTATCGGTTTATAGTGGTGCGGCTGATAAGGATGCATTTGAAGAAAATGCCCTAAAAGCAAAAACCGGGACTTTTCATCCGGAATATAGTACGCATCAAAAGCGTTATCACGACTTATTCAAGCAAGTTCGGATATGCCGTGAAACACAAAGCGAATTTGAACGTTTAACAGATATTTGGCTTGAGTTAAAGCAAGATTTTCGGGATGACTGGCTATGTGCTATGGAAATTTTAGAGATATTAGAAATAGAAAAGATATTTGGGGATATTGCCCGACACATCCGGATACACTTGGAGATGAAGGCTTCCAATGAACCTGAACTGAACAAACTAATCCACAATGGATTTTATCTGATTAGTAAAGTCCAAAAGGGATAGGGTGTTTAAAAAAATTATATTATGAATATTGTAATTAGCGGTGCCAGTAGTGGTGTAGGATTTGAGGCCGTTCTCGAACTAATCGGAAGCGGGAATCATAAGGTTATTGCATTGGCACGATCAGAAGATAAATTATATAAACTTCAGGAGATTGCATTTGCTCTGAATCCGGATTGTAAGCTTTACACAGCTAAATTTGATATCGTTCACGATGATTATGACAATGGACTGATTCCCTTTATAACTGAAAAAATGGGCCATGTTGATATCCTGATTAATAATGCAGGATCATTGGTAAATAAGCCATTCATGCAGCTCACACAGCTTGATTTTGCAGAAATGCTGCAGAATAATCTCTTAGGGCATATCAAAATGATTCAAAGAATTGTGCCAATGATGCCTGTAAAAAGTCATATTGTAAATATCGGTAGTATGGGGGGATTTCAGGGAAGCCAGAAATTTACAGGCCTTTCTGCCTATTCCACTAGTAAAGCAGCATTACATACCCTAACCGAATGCCTTGCCGCAGAACTTTCAGGTTTGGAGATCGCTGTTAATTGTTTGGCATTGGGCTCGGCACAGACCGAAATGCTTGAAAAAGCCTTTCCAGATTATCAGTCGCCGGTGATGGCTTTTGAAATGGGTAAATACATTGCTGATTTCGCCTTAAGCGGACATAAGTTTTTTAACGGAAAGATCCTTCCGGTAGCACACAGCACACCTTAACCTATCTGAATATGAAAACAGGACTTTATTTTGCATTCATCGTTATGCTTTTAATAGCATCCTGCCAGAGCGATTCGTCAAAAAAATCTCTGGAAGAAATGGCAATAGATTCTGCTGCACTTGCCGACCAGAATAAGACCCTTGTTGTCCCTTGGGAAGTAACATTGAACGACAGCACGCACATGATGGAGATCAAAAAGAATCCGGCTGCCAACATGCACAACCTGAGCCATCTCGACATCGTGGATGCCTTAAACTATAAATATCCCCAAATTAAGCTGGAATGGGTAAAACAGGAAGGCGGAAAAGCCTTTGTCCGAATTCAGGACGCCGATTATCTGAGCCGTGAATCGGGTACTGAAGGTGCTCGCGCTTACCTTGGCATAGTGACTTTCTCTTTGACCGAACTGGAAGGAATATATGAAGTTGATTTCAGTTTCAAGGAAGGCGACCATGCCCGTCCGGGGGCGTATAAGAGGGAAAATTTTGAGGGGTTTAATTAG
>JBDNGV010000087.1:0-2188 GCA_041689125.1 Daejeonella sp. | reverse complement strand
GGCTCGCATGGTAGAACAGGAGTTCCGCCCGAATATCAGCCGGTTTTAATTTCGGATAGAAAAAATCAGGGAGATAAATTCATAGCTACCCAGGTTTATGACCTGATATGGGAGATCTTGACTAAAAAGGAAGAATAGATTTCATTCTTGTTATTCCATAACCTTGAGTACGATTTTTTTTTGCGCAATTTGTGCTAACAAATCACTGCCATAATTTATGGCTGCTCTTTTAGTTAAGAAACTGTTTCCTGCTAGACTTGAAAGCGATTCATAATATTTATAACTCCTATTTAAACTACTCTTTATAAATTAATTGCGTTAATTAGTGTTTGTTTTTAATCTCAGATTTCAATAAAATGCTTACCTTATTTTCATAAAAGAACAATGTCAGGACGTAAACAATTCTTACAACAGATAGGCTTAATGGCCGGAGCTTTCTCAGCGAACAGTTTGTTTAATCAATTACACGCTGCAGAAATTTCCTCAGCCAATTCTAGGGTTAATCATCTTTCGCCAATTCATGTGGCTACGGATGAAGACTATTGGAGTGTAATCCAGCAAGCTTATACCGTTAGCCCACAGATTATTAATTTGAATAATGGGGGTGTTAGTCCATCTCCAAGGATTGTTCAAGAAGCAGTTGAGCGTTATAATAAACTAACTAATGAAGGTCCTTCTTATTTTATGTGGGAAATACTTGATCAGGGGAGAGAACCTTTACGCGAGAAATTAGCTGAACTTGGCGGAAGTAATAAAGAAGAAATTGTAATTAATCGCAATGCTACAGAATCTTTGAATACAATAATTTTGGGTCTTGATCTTAAGGCAGGTGACGAAGTAATCGGTTGTAAACTGGATTATCCAAACCACATGAATGCATGGAAACAAAGGGCCATGCGAGATGGAATTGTTTACAAACAGCTAAGTTTTAATTTTCCCGTTGAGAATGATGAAGAAATTGTAGCGGCATTCGAAAACGCAATTACACCTAGAACTAAAATAATACATGTTACCCATGTAATTAATTGGGTAGGACAGATTCTTCCGGTTAGAAAGATTAGCGATATGGCACATCTCCATGGTTTGGAGGTAGTATGTGACGGTGCACACTCTTTCGCATTATTGGACTTTAAAATTCCTGACTTAGGTTGTGATTATTTTGCCACTTCGCTTCATAAATTTTTAAGTGCCCCAATCGGAAGCGGTATGATGTGGATCAAGCAGGATAAGATTTCGAAAATTTGGCCATTATTAGCTAACGGTGATCCCCGTGGTACAAATATCAGAAAATTTGAAACTCTGGGCACTAGGAGTTTCCCTATCGAACAGGGAATAGGCGAAGCAATTAATTTTCAGCTTGCCATTGGGAATAAAAGAAAAGAGGAACGAGTAAGATATCTCAAAAATTATTGGGCTGAACAAGTTATAAATGTTCCAAAAGTTAAGATTAAAACATCTCTTAAGTCTGCCTATTCTTGTGCAATATGCGGGGTAAGTATTGATGGAATTGCACCGAGAGAACTCGAAAGAATTTTGTTTAACAGATATAAAATCCATACTGTTCCAATTGATTATGAGAATGTTAGTTGTGTTCGTGTAACTCCACACGTTTATACCCGCTTACCTGAGCTTGATAAATTTGTCAGTGCGATCAAAGAGATTGCAGCCGCAGGTAAATGATTGCAATATTCACACTGAAAGTCCTTATTTAGATTCCATATTGGATATTATTAAATTTCGAAGCAGAGATCCTTGAGGATATTTTGGGTGATTCTTAGGGATAAGAGTGGTAAATTGTCGGGTTTCTTGTTCTATTATATATTCTGTGGTAAAATGAGGAGATAGTAAATCAGCCAATACCTATTTAAAATTTAACATTCACCCTGTGTTTTCGGTGGATGTTAAATTTTATTCATTATTATTATGTCAAAAATAATTGAAAGGCATGTCTATATCTGAAAACACAAACCGCAGGGATTTTATAAAATCTACAGGCACTGTACTGGTCGGAAGTACTATTGGTCTCAATTTGGCATTTCCATTACAAGGATTCCCCAAAAGTAATGATGTTTTAAAAGTTGGTCTGATCGGATGCGGTGGAAGAGGAACGGGTGCTGCCAGTCAGGCATTAAAGGCAGATCCAAACGTTATACTTACCGCTATGGCGGATGTATTTCAGGATCGTCTG
>JBDNGV010000086.1:0-17024 GCA_041689125.1 Daejeonella sp. | reverse complement strand
GGTCTTGGTGGATGGCATCACATATAAAAAAAGGAAAAGCAGAACTGAATTTTGATGAGTTTGGAAAGTATTCTAAACGTAGACAGCTTAGTAAGCTGAAAGCGATACAAGGATCACTGGAAGATCAAACAATGCCTCTGCCATCATACTTGTTGATACATAAAGGAGCCAGTCTTTCACTGTCTGATCAAAAAATACTCAAAGAATGGGCGGAGGATGTGAGAAATGAAATTTCTAAATAAAAAATTATGAATAAGTTAATATTACTAGTGTTTACGTTATTTTTCCTGCAGTCGGTACGTGCAGAACATAGTGATCACAATACAGTTAAAGAGTTGCAGCAGATTGTCTATACCTGCCCAATGCACTCTGAAGTCAGGTCAAATAAACCAGGAAACTGTCCGAAATGCGGGATGAAATTAGTAGTTCAAAAGCCGACAGCTAAGAAGCCTTCTACACCGGCGCCGGCAAAAAAGGCCCCTGCACCTAAAGCCACCACGCCTCCCGCCTCGGTTACAAAAGCCATTCCAGCTAAAACAGAAAACATGGATGGCATGACGATACCTGCAAAAAAAACACCGGTTCCGGCGCAGTCCAAAACTGTTTCCGAACCATCACACAAGGAACATGCAATGCCAATGCCCCTAGATGATAATTCTGAAAATATGGCTGATATGGATGCAACGAAAATGGCAAAAGCCAACTTGGGAGTGATAAAAACCATTAATAGCACCAGGCCTCCGCGTACCGTTCGTTACGATCTTTATATTGCCGATACCTTGGTGAATTTTACAGGAAAAGTAAAACGCGCTATTGCTGTAAATGGGCAAATCCCGATGCCGACCTTAACATTCACTGAAAGGGATACGGCAGAGATCTATGTGCATAACCGACTGAAGGAAGAAACATCCCTGCACTGGCATGGCTTATTTTTACCCAATAGGTATGATGGAGTTCCTAATTTAACTCAAATGCCAATAAAACCGGGCACTACCCATGTTTACAAATTTCCTATTGTTCAGCATGGAACTCATTGGTATCACAGTCATACCGGGCTCCAAGAACAAATTGGGATGTACGGCGCATTCATAATGCTTAAACGTAAGGAATGGGACATTCCCACACTTCCGGTCACATTAAGTGAATGGACGGATATGAACCCAAAAGAAGTAGACCGGAGTCTGCATGCCGCAACCGACTGGTTTGCCGTACAAAAGGGCAGTACCCAGAGTTATTCAGAAGCAATAAAAGGAGGACATTTCAAAACCAAAGTAGCTAACGAGTGGAAACGGATGAGTGCCATGGATGTTAGTGATATTTATTACGACCGCTTCCTGGTGAACGGAAAGAATCAGGATGAACATCCTCAATTTAAAGCAGGAGATAAGGTCAGGCTTCGCATTGCTAATGCAGGGGCCTCCTCTTATTTCTGGCTCACCTACTCAGGCGGCAAGATAACTGTGGTAGCTACCGACGGGAATGATGTGGAACCCCTTGAGGTAGACCGGCTGATCATAGCAGTTTCCGAAACATATGATGTTGTTGTAACCATTCCAGAAAACAAAAGTTATGAGTTCCTTGTCACCCCGGAAGACCGGACTAAATCGGCCTCACTATGGTTAGGAGGTGGCGCAAAGGTAGTTGCGGCACGCTTACCAAGACTGAAATATTTTGCCGGCATGAAAATGATGAATAATATGATGGACATGAAAGGGAATATGATCGAAATGGAAGGCATGAAAATGCAGAATCAGATCATGGACATGAATACGGTAATGTACCCCGAAATTACAGGGTTCGAAAATGCGCAGGATACTATAAAGTCTGCGGATCCCTCTCCGGGGGATGAGACTATGGCGGGTATGGAAAAAGCATCAACAGACATTGTCACATTAAATTATAATTTACTGCGTGCACCCGCAAAAACCACTTTACCTAAAGGTCCTATGAGAGAATTGAAATTTGACCTGACTGGAAACATGAACCGGTATGTATGGACCATGGATAATAAAACAATATCAGAGTCTGACAAAATTTTAATTAAGAAGGGTGAAAACCTGCGAATCATCCTTTTTAATAACAGCATGATGCGGCATCCGATGCACCTGCACGGTCACGACTTTAGGGTGCTTAATGACCAAGGTGAAAATGCACCTATGAAAAATGTCATAGATATTATGCCCATGGAAAGGGATACGATTGAATTCGCAGCTTCTGAGCCCAGTGGCGACTGGTTTTTTCACTGCCATATTTTATATCATATGATGAGTGGAATGGGACGGGTATTCAGTTACGAAAATTCCCCTCCTAATCCGGAAATACCTGATCCGAAACTGGCACAACGCATGCTTTTTAGAGACGACAGGATGTTCCATACTATGGGACAGATCGGATTGGAAAGCAACGGTAGCGATGGCGAATTGATGCTGGGAAATACCAGATTCCGACTTTCAACGGAATGGCGTCTGGGTTTAAAACCCAAACATGGAAATGAAGTAGAAACTTATTTTGGAAGGTATTTAGGCAGAATGCAATGGTTGTTTCCTTTTGTGGGATTTGATTATCATAAGAACGAGGCGATGAACGAAAGCGAAAAGAACATGTTCGGTCAGTTGAGTAACCAGACAAACCGAAAGGCGTTCGTTGCCGGTATCCAATACACCATGCCCATGCTGATTGTAGCCGAAGCCCGATTGGACAGCAAAGGTAAATTTCGCTTTCAACTTATGCGTGAGGATATTCCCCTGACGCCGCGCTTAAGGTTTAACTTGATGGGGAACACTGACAAAGAGTATACGGGAGGATTGCGTTATATCGTAACGAAATATTTCTCCTTGTCTACCCACTATGATAGCGATATGGGGTATGGAGGGGGAATAACTTTCACCTACTAAAGTTTAATAATAGTCATAGCTATTCACTTTTAAGACCTAGAAAACTTAAATATGGAACATCAACATCATTCCGAAATACCTGCTAAAAAAGAAAAAATGGATCCTTTGAAAATGGACCATAGCAAGTTACAGCATGGAACCAATCCATCAATGGGTCATGAAGGTCATAATCATGCTTTGATGATAGCAGATTATAAAAAGCGGTTCTATGTTGTGCTGACACTTACTATCCCTATTATGCTTTTATCAGAAATGATACAGCATTTCTTCGGTGTAAACTGGACTTTTGAAGGCTCTAAATACATTTTATTTGCGCTATCATCGATTGTGTTTTTTTACGGGGGCTGGCCCTTTTTAAAAGGTTTAGTTGATGAAGTAAAGGCAAAAAGTCCGGGGATGATGATTCTGATTGGCTTCGCTATTTCTGTAGCCTACATCTACAGTGCAGCAATTGTGTTTGGCTTACAAGGGATGGATTTTTTCTGGGAATTATCAACTTTGATTCTCATTATGCTACTGGGGCATTGGATTGAAATGAAATCTATTGCAGGTGCTTCAAAAGAACTGGAATTATTGGTACAGTTGATGCCAGCCGATGCCCATATGGTGATGTCTGATAAAATTCACGATGTAAAAATAGATACCCTTAAAGAAAAAGATATTATCCTGGTAAAGCCCGGCGAAAAGGTAGCAGCGGATGGAATAATATTGGAAGGTGAAAGTTATTTGAATGAATCTATGTTAACCGGGGAATCAAAACCGGTGAAAAAAGTCCAGGGTGATAAGGTGATCGCAGGTGCAATCAATGGGAATGGCGCAATAAAAGTCACAGTATCCCATACAGCAAAGGATTCTTATCTGTCACAGGTAATTAAATTGGTTGACGATGCACAGAAATCTAAATCTAAAACCCAGTTGCTGGCAGATACAGCTGCAAAATGGTTAACAATAATTGCTATTGTTTCTGGAATTACTACGTTTCTATACTGGTACCTCACAGGTCAATCGCTGGCCTTTGCAATGGAAAGAATGGTAACAGTAATTGTGATCTGTTGCCCTCATGCTTTAGGATTGGCTGTACCTTTGGTAGTAGCAAAGTCAACGGCATTGTCAGCAAAAAACGGCTTAATATTAAGAATAGGACAGCTTTTGAAAATGCAAGAAAAATAACTACCATCGTATTTGATAAAACAGGTACGCTTACGGTAGGTAAATTTCAGGTATCAAAAATAGTTTCGCTTCAAAAAAGGGTGGATGAGAAAGAAATCATTCTTATAGCATCTGCATTAGAGCAAAAATCAGAACATCCCATTGCAACAGGCATCCTGCAAAAGGCAAAAGACTTAACTATCACTATTCCAGAAACAGAAAACTTTAAAGCCATTACAGGTAAGGGCATTGAAGCCACGGTGGAGGGTAAAAAGGTATCGGTGGTAAGTCCGGGTTATCTAAAGGAAAATAATATTACTGTCACTGATGAATTTAATGCGAATGATAATGAAACAGTCGTTTTTGTCCTTATAAATAATGAATTAGTAGGTTATATCACTTTGTCAGATGAGATTCGACCTGAATCAGCTGAAGCAATTAAAACGTTAAAGCAGCATGCTATCAAATCCATTCTCTTAACTGGCGATAATAGTAAAGTAGCAAAAGGTGTAAGTGAGGCATTGGGAATGGATAGTTTTATTGCGGAAGTATTGCCCCATCAGAAACTTGAAAAAATTAAAGAGCTGCAAAGTAATGGAGAGTTTGTAGCCATGACAGGCGACGGTGTGAATGACGCCCCTGCTTTAGCGGTAGCAGATGTAGGCATTGCTGTAGGCAGTGGTAGCGACATAGCCGCTGAAACGGCCGGGATTATTTTGGTTAACAGTAATCCAAAAGATGTAGTGAACCTGATTTTATTCGGTAAAGCCACATACCATAAGATGATTCAAAATCTAGTATGGGCAACGGGGTACAATATCGTAGCACTGCCTTTAGCTGCGGGCGTATTATACAATCAAGGAATAGTATTAAGTCCGGCTGCTGGAGCAGTATTAATGACAGTTAGTACTATTGTTGTAGCCATTAATGCAAGTATGCTGAAGGTAAGATCTTAATTGGTTAATTCAGAATTTATCGATATGATCAAAATGTTAGTCCACTTCATGGCTCCGATACTAATTGGAGACGATAGGTCTATTTTGACCACTCTGATCGTTAGTTAAGAGTTCAATTTACAAGTTTGATTCATACTTTCCGAATCAAAGCGAATCGATTTTATTGGTATATAAATTGTAGTATTGCTATCGAGAAAAACTTGATATGGAAGATAAAAATGGACTTAAACCAGCATTCTTTTGTGTGCCGGATATTACGGGTTTTACAAAATTTATTGCCACTGCCGATATTAGATTTACTAAAAATCTCATCCCTTCGCTCCTCCGCAAACTAATAGCTGCAAATATTCTCAAAATGAGAATCGGTGAAATAGAAGGAGATGCCATATTTTTCTATAAGACCGGCAGATTGCCTCCTGTAGGTAAAGTTGCAGAACAATGCAAGATAATTTATCAAACATTTTCCGATTTTATAAGTTCAGTTGAACAAACTAATCCGGAGAATTATAATTTATACCTGTCCGACAAGCAATTGGGATTGAAAATAATTATCCATCATGGATATATCAGTACTGCCAATATTAAAGGCCGTATAAAATTACTTGGAACGGATGTCATTCTCGCACACAAATTGCTTAAGAATTCTATTGAAGACTGCAGCTATATTCTTTTGACAGACAAATACCTGTCCAAAATAAAGGACAGTCAAAATCTTGATCAATGGTTCAATTGGGAGAAACTTCACACTGGTATGGAAGTTTACGAATATATGGGAGAAGTGGGATATCATTATATCACTCTTGATGAAATGACTTTTATGCTTGATGTCAAATCTTCAACGGCATTAAAATCTTAATTAGATAACAACATAATTACAATAAATCCTACGGCACTGAATACCATCCCAAACATGAATATGTTATAAGACCAGCTCAGATACTTGTATTTCTTAACCAATACGCTACCCAGATAATATATATCCACCGACATACTATTATATAATTCATCCTTCTCTTGTTTGAGATCTTGTATACGATCAACGAATTCCTTCAATTGCAACTGAGCAAAATTTCCAAAGAATAAAATACTGCTATCCTTTTTACTCAATTCAAATTTTTCTTTATAAGTAACATTTGGTCTGGCTGATAGAATGGCAAAAACCACAGTAAGCAAACTAGCCATAAGCAGGAATGCCATTGGAAAAACAAATCTTATGCTGCTAAATTCATTCTGAGTTGAAAAAGTAAATCCTGTACCAAAAAGAGTGATCACAATAGATATAATGATTGTATTGATACTGATCATCATATTCGCCTTATTATCTGCAATAGATGTCAGATTAATATGGTAAGCATATACAGAACGGTACAGGGTCTCAATCCCGCGACCTTCCTTTACCGGCTTAGTCAAGGTCTTTTCTTCCTCTTTAATACCTTTGGATTTGTGCTCTTCTATTTTTTTATACTGTTTTACAATATTTGCTTCCCTCTGATCATTATATTTTATAACTGCATCCTCCGTTTTAAAATTAGTATCAATAAGGAATTTGAGTTGAACCTCCGCCCATTCCTCTTCAGTATACTTTTTATCGAGGACACGTTCCCACTCAATTCGCAGCAGGTCGGCACGCTGGTTAAAATTCTTATTACCAATATTAATATAATCAGCATCGTGAATTATTTCCTGCAAAGAACCGTCAGGAACAGTTTGGAATTTGGTAGATAAGATTAGGGCTTCAATCTCTCTTATGTCAACATCCGGATAATTTCCCTCCAGATAAGCTCTCATAAATTTGACGCTAACCACTTCATGCCCCTGATAGGTATTTATATATCCGGTATCATGGAACCAAGCTGCAAGCATCAGCATCTCATAATCACGACTTGTTAAATTATAAGACTTTGAAAGCTTTTTACATGCCTTTACGGTATCATCAGCATGATTAAAATTATGATAAACATAATCACTTGGAAGTTTATCCCTGAATAAGTTGAAAACATACTCTTCAGCGTCTTTAACAACTGTGTTGTTCTTCATATGTATATTCTTTTATTTTTCAGTTAATACCGCTTTGATGAGCCTATATTGATTTTGTTTTAATAGCGCTAAGCTCATTTAGGTTTCAAAAAAATCTGGTTAATCCATATCTTATATGTAAAAACTATGCCATCATGTGTTAATATTATTTTTTGGTGCTCATTTTGGTATGATTATAGCAAATAATCATTACCTAATTCTTTAAAAATGTTCAGACTTTTTGCCCTTTTACTTGCAATAGCCCTTATTTCATGCAATAACCCTATCAAAGAAAAAATAGCCGGTGGGGAAAACACTAATGAAAAAGTTTTAGCTCCAAAAATAAGTATAGTACATGACCTACCGAAAGAGCTGAATGAAATTTCAGGGATTACATTTCTGAACGATACTGTATTGGTAGCTATACAGGACGAGGAGGGAATACTTTTTTATTATGATCTGAACCAGAAAAAGATATTAAAAAAACAACCATTTGCGGATAAAGATGATTATGAGGACTTGGTAAAGGTGGGTAAGGATATGTATACGATTACAAGTAAAGGACTTATTCATCAGATAAAAGATTTCGAATCGTCAAAATCGGTAGTTAGATCATTCAAGACACCATTTTCTGAAAAAAATGAAATCGAAGGGCTGACCTACGAAGCTAAGAAACATCGTTTGCTTATTGCTCCTAAGGAAGCCGGACTGGATAAGGACAAAACTACTAAAGAAATCTATGGGTTTGACCTTAAAACAATGACATTTCAATCCGCACCCGTATATACCATTCATCTCGCAGAAATAGAGGCTCAGTTTGAGGGGGATGCTCTGGAAGAAAGCTCAAAGAAATTCCTTAAAGCATTGGGCAATCACAACATGAACAAAGTTTTTCGTTCATCTGCACTTACAATTAATGAAAAAACAGGCGAAATATATATTCTATCGGCAATAAACGGACTCATACTCGTTTTAACTCCTGAAGGCATCCTTAAAAAGCTTATTCAGTTTTCTGGACCTGAGTACAAGCAACCTGAAGGAATTGCTTTCTCACCAAACGGTAAGCTTTATATTTCCAACGAAGGAAATAAATCAGGAATCGGAAATATCATAGAACTTAAACATGAAAACTAAGTGTCTGATTTTTATCCTTTTTCTGATAAGCACAATCCTTTTAAATGCATGTACCATCCTAAAACCTTTTTATGATAAAACGCAGCAAGGTTGGGAAACTGCAAACAGCCCAGACACTTTAAAGCTAAAATATTCTGTTTTCCTTATCGGGGATGGTGGTGTTCCCGAAAAGGACAAACAGGAACCGGTATTAAAGCTTTTGCAAACCCAAATATTTGATAAAGATACCACCAGAATTCATTCTATTACTGATACTGGAATTGTAAATAATTCTCACCAAGAAGATGTTGTGATCTTTCTTGGTGATAACATTTATGAAACTGGGCTGCCTGAAGCTGATGCTCCGGATCGGGAGGAAAAAGAGCGCAGAATCAAAGAGCAGATGAACGTGGTAAAGGATTTCCGCGGGCGTAAAATATTTGTGCCCGGAAACCACGACTGGAATGAAAGTAGAGCTGGCGGACTGGCGGCTATAAACCGCCAAGAAGAGTATATTGAACAGTACCTGAACTCTGGCGATGTATTGATGCCAAGCAATGGTTGCGGAGGGCCGGTTGAAATTCAGTTAAATAATGACCTTGTTGTGATTGCGATCGACTCCGAATGGTGGTTGACAAAACACGAAAAATCAATTGCACCCGACGATGGCTGCACCACTTCAAGCCGACTTGAAGTAATACAACAAATTCAGGATATAATCCTGCGAAATAAGGGTAAGCATATCATCTTAGCACAGCATCATCCACTTTTCAGCAATGGCCGCCATGGAGGCTATTTTACTCTCAGGGACTATCTGTTTCCTTTGACGCTGGTTAGAGATAATTACTACATTCCATTACCTATAATTGGCGCCATCTATCCGCTCATGCGGCAGTATGGGGTATCACGGCAGGACCTGTCAAACAAAGATTATCAGCAACTCAAAACAGGACTTTTATCTATTCTGGAAGATGAGCAAAATATAGTAATTGCCAGCGGACACGAACATGCATTGCAATTTAACAAGTACAAGGATATTAATCACATCATAAGCGGAGCAGGAGCAAAATCATCGTCTATGATAAAGGGGAATAATGCATTATTCTCCTATGGTGGTGGCGGAATGAAGGGCTTTGCCCGTTTAAATTACTACAATAATGGCCAGGCTTGGCTTGAATTCTGGGAACCTATTGGGGATGGCTCTACAGGCAAAATAATATACAGGACGCCACTATATGCAATTCCGGCAAAAGCAGAAGAAAAAACCGCAGAAGAAAAAATTATCAATTATGCCGATAGTAGCAAAATAGTTATTGCAGGCGACACCTTCAAAGCCGGAAAGTTTAAACGATATCTGTTTGGAGAACATTACAGGGATACCTGGGCGATTCCTATTAATGTGAAATTCCTGGATTTGAATAAATTCGGTGGAGGCTTAACTCCTATTAAACTGGGGGGCGGTAAGCAAACGACCAGCCTTCAATTACAAGGGAAGGACAAAAATGTATATCAGTTTCGTACAATAGCTAAAAATCCTGCAGCATTGCTGCCGGAAGGTTTTCTAAAAACATTTGCCGAGGACCTGATACAAGATCAGGTGTCATCAGCCCATCCATATGGTGCTTTAATGATACCCGATATGGCCAAAGCTATTGGGATTTATCATACTAACCCCGAGCTGGTCTATATGCCTTATTCTACTTTACTTGGTCCATATATACAGCAGGTTGGTGGCAAACTGGGTATTATTGAGGCAAGACCAGATGAGGATCTGTCTGACTTCAATTCGTTTGGAAATGCGAAAAATGCTGTGGGCACCCCAAAAATGTATGAAAAACTCAGGAAAGACAATGACAATGAAATAGATCAGATCATGTTCCTGAAATCCAGGCTTTTTGACATTCTGATTGGCGATTGGGACAGGCATGAAGATCAGTGGAGGTGGGCTGAATTCAAAAAAGAAAATGGAGTACTTTACCGTCCTATTCCAAGAGACCGCGATCAGGCCTTCACTAAATTTGACGGATTGATTCCTAGATTAATCTCTGAAGTATTGCCTGACATTCAATCATTTGAAAGCAAAATAGGTGATCCTGCTGAACTTTCCATTGCAGCCAGAAATCTTGACAGAAATCTGCTCAATGAACTATCTCTTGACGACTGGCAAAGAATTGCCACTCAGATACAAGCAGATATTACCGATGAAATTATTGAAAAAGCAGTAAAAAAAATGCCTGCAGAAGTATATAAGGAAGCAGGATCCGAAATAATATCTAAACTTAAATCCAGACGCGGTCAGCTACTTTCAGTTGCAACAGAATATTATAAAATATTGGCGAAGGAGGTAACTGTGATCGGTTCAGATAAAAAAGAGTTCTTTAAAGTCGAACGGTTTGAAACAACAACCAGACTTACTATTCATAAAATCGATTCAAATGAGCAGATAAGCAGGCCATTATATAACCGCACCTTTCAGAATTCAGAAACCAGCGAACTGAACATATTTGCCTTAGACGGACGTGACAGCATACTGATTGAAGGTTCAAATAGGAATGGAGGTATTAAGTTGCGTGTGGTTGGAGGAGAAAAAAATGATTCATTTACTGACAATTCAAGAAGCGGCAGGTCATTTATCTATGATTTGAAAACCGAAGGCAATAGTATAAAAACAGGTTCAAACACCGCTTTACGCCTTTCTGACGAGACTTATGTTAATGACTATAGTGAAAACACTTTTTACTATGATAAAAATGGACTAAAACCTTCTTTAGATTTTAATGCAGAGGATGGATTTTTCTTTGGAGGCGGATATGGAATGAAACACTATGGATTCAGGAAATTCCCCTATAGCTATGATCAAAGCTTGATCGGAAATTATGCTCCAAAGACAGGAGCAAATACTGTGCGTTATCAAGCAAATTTTTATTCCTTATTTGCTAGAAATTTGGATATAGTATTAAAGGCATATTTTAATTCCCCGAAATACACTTTAAACTATTATGGCGAGGGCAATTCTACAAGCAATATTGATGATAATATTGATTATTACAGGATCCGAACTAGAAACCTAAGCATTACAGCATTTCTTCAATACCGGTTTACTAAAGCATTCAGCGTTGGAATTGGCCCCGGTTATGAATACTTCAAGATTGAAAAGTCTGCCGACCGGTATGTTAGTACACTTTCTTTCCCAGATAAAAATGACATTGAAGAGCCATCGCGCTTCGGAACAATACGTTCCTATGCCAACATCGATTTTGTGAATGATAAATTTTTTCCGACTTCCGGTGTTCGATGGAAAAACGAGGTTGATTTTTTCAATGAATTTGAAAGCACTAAGAACAGATATCTGCAATTGAAAACCGATCTGTCATTTTATGCTACACCAAATTTTAATTTCCCGATAACAGCGGCATTCAGAATTGGATCAGCCGTAAATATTGGAGATTATAAATTCTTCCAGGCGAATTCATTGGGCAGCAATACAAATTTAAGGGGCTTCCGTAATAACCGTTTTTCAGGAAGGTCTTACCTTTACCAAAATACTGAGCTTAGGTTTAAAGTCGCCCATTTCAGAAACTATGTGTTTACCGGAGATTTTGGCTTATTCGGATTTTTCGACTCAGGAAGGGTATATTCTGATCTTCCGGAAGGTAGCACATGGCATAAAGGATATGGCCCGGGAGTTTGGCTAAACCTTTATAATAAGCTTTTGGTATCAAGCGGATATGGTTTTTCAAAAGAAGGACACTATCTGACACTTAAAACCGGAATGACTTTCTAAACTATTCTGAGTTCGATTTAAAAAATGTGATTAATCACGTAGAATATTTTATAATTAAATGGCCGGGTCTTAAAATTGACTTAATTTGTTTTTCTATTAATTAATTACGATAGGAGTATAACTAAAAAGGTAACCGCTACCGAAAATATTAATTTAGCAAGCTCGGCTTATCGAACTATTCGATTTCGTTTTACATCTGGAAAAGTGACCTAGAAATTTGCCATGCAAGTCCCCTTAGTAAATTCCTGAGTCTTCCATCACACTCCTGCCGCACCCACAGCGTCAATCTGCATCAGGTTTTTTGATGCAAGTTCCCTGTAACAATCCGTCAAATCAAACTGTTTTAAAACTCCGGGAATCAGGGTTGATAAAGGCCAGTTGAATTCGTCATTTTCTGCAATATCAGTATAGCTTGTCAAAGCATTTTTTAAAGTAACCTGTTTTATTGTATCTGAAAGTACTGCCGCAAATGTTGCGGGAATAGCTCCCCAGCCATTTCCTACAAGATGGACTTCTTCATGTCCACATGATTTTAACCAATCAATGATTCGAATAAGATCATATGTTTTTTGTCCGGTATAGGTAGAGTTCAGCATAATGCTATGTGCCGAATAGAAATAATCATTTCCGTATGAACCGAAGAAATCATCAGCGCAGGTATTTGGCTTTGATTCTCCAATACCGCGTACATCACATGCATATATAGCAGATCCGGGTTCAGCACCGATCAGATCCTTGATCAAAGCTTCTTTCCTCAATTCTTCATCTGCTGAAAGATGTGAAACATACAATATAGCACGCTTAACACCTGCCGGCGGACGGGAGTATAATGCAGTATCCGATAAACGGTAAACAGGGATTGTAATTCCCTTTTCTGTTTCAACAGCATAACAAGCCGAGAATTTTTTAGGATACTGCCTTCCCGGTAAAGGTCTTAAAATACGATATTCGGCAGTACCTATAAGTGCAGGAAGTTTAAGCACTGATCTGATCTTCCTTTTCAGATCTTCACCGGCGGGCATTCCTCGTTTGGACTTAAAATCCTGAGAGTACTCCTTTGTATAGCTTGTCAGGCTGCGGGGATTACTCTCTCCAACTTGTCCATTGGGGGTACAAGAGAGCAATTCAATATCTTCCAGACTAAGCTCAGGTTCTAATTTTGCATCTGAAATCTTAGTAACCTTATTGAACCAGGAATACATGGCCTCACGGTTATGTTTTGAAAATCCGTGATACTCTGGTCCGGCAAAAAACTGTATGTTTTGTTCTGCACCAAGCAATTTGTAGATTTTTTTTAGTTCTTTAACTGCGTGATCTGTCCCACGAACATCAAAGAAATCCTTTTCTTGACCCAATAAAATAACAGGTTTAGGTGCCATGGCTACGATAAAATCCAGATGGTCGAGTCCAAGACTAATTGCTTTGGGTGGGCATTGTTCAATATCGGCCGGAAGTTCATTCTTTAGATTAGTTTCAAATCCAACCACAAAGCAGCTTGGTGCTGCCATGGTCAGACGTGATTCCACGCCACAAAACCAAGTTGCCTGAGTTCCTCCGCCTGAATTTCCGGTCACACCAATATGTTTAGGATCTACCTCAGGTCGGCTTAGCAGAAAATCTACACATCGAATACAATCCCAAGTAAACCAAGAGCTTAAATGTTCGCCGTTCAACAACATTTGCTTACCAGTATAATTATGTTCGGGCACCCCAATTCCATGCAGTGGTTTTAAATCTTTACTCAGCATTTGCACCCGCTCACCTTGTCCGATGGGGTCGAAGATCAACACTATATATCCTTGTCTAGCAAGTCCTTGAGCAAAGGATTGATAAATAGGTGTTGCTTTCGCTGGATCACCGTGGCCACAGGTTCCTATTACAGCAGGTAAAGGTTTGTTTCGTCCTTTTGGAAGATACAGATTAGCGGTAATTGGAAAATCAAGACGACTGTCGAAAATTACCTTCTCAATTTTATAGCTGTCGCGCTCAATAGTTCCGGTAATACGTGCGTTCAAAGGACACTTCTCAGGCCATGGTCCAAAACATTGAGCAATTTTGGCGCGCACATCTTTTACATATGCCTCAGCATCCTGTTTAGTCTTTAAAGAAGCACGGCGTTTACGGGGATTCGCAAGGGATTCGCCAACACGATCTAAAAAATAATCCTGCATCATCCGCGGGAAGTGATTATAAGACTGAAGTTCAGCAGCCTGTGCTAATTCCTTTAAAGGTTGAGCTTCTTCTGCAAGTGCAGGAACTATACCGGCCCCTGTTAAACCAATACCGGCTATTCCGGCTATTTTGAGAAAGTCTCTGCGATTATTTTTCATCCGTTTATTTTTTGTTTGTTAAAGGTGATGAAGCGATCATGATTTAATAATAATCCCCCTGTGGGTTTGAGCAAAATCATGATGATTTCATCTGATAAAACTAAATATAATTGGTAAGAACAGCATTTTGATTTAAAAAACTAGCTCTATCACCCTATTTTGATCTGAATTTACAAGTTTGGTTCTGAATTATATTACCAAATTAATTTTGATGTTCTTATTTGTGTATCGATTATCAGAATCACCGATTTAAGGTTAAATTCAGAAATATTTAAAATATCCATAATAATAGTATCCTAGGAAAACAATTTGCAGCCCAAATTGATGGTTTTTCGACAGGCTCTGATGATCTAAGTCAACTGGTACCCAGACTAGATAAGGATTCTTATTTGGTCCTACATCTTTGTGAAGGACGCGATGAAGCATTGAAATCTATAATTAGTTCCAATAAGGACAGTTAAAAATGATGGTGTCAAACTTGGTATTCGCGGACAAAGTCCTGTTGACTTCCCTGATTTTACCAATTACTTTCTTAAACAAGGAATTGACACCATATCAGTTACACAAGATTCTTTTCAACAGTGTAGGCAATTTATGAAATTGAAAACATGCTTATGTTTAATAGATAGCTACATCTTAATAATGGCCCCATGCTAATTGCTGTTTAATAGTTCTCGGAAGGGTTAGGAGACAATTTGTAAAAATCAAACTGCCTATCTAATAAGACAAGCCTTTAATTTTTAGATTGATATTTTTGAACTATTTGGATTTAACTCTCGCAGTTGAATTAGTTTTTTCGGCAAGTTGTAAGGCGCTGTAAGCATTTACTATTCCACCTGAAACAGAAATCTCACTCAATAATACTTTTTTGTTATCGCCTTCTTCTTTAATTTTTACTTTCTGCTCCACTTTCGTCACAGAATTCATTATTATATCTTTAATCTGTAATGCAGTAAATTGTGGATAATGTGACCAGATCATCGCTGCAAGTCCAGCAACTACTGGTGCAGCCATACTAGTACCATCATTCTCCTTATAGGTTGAACCCGGCATTGTAGAATTAATCTTAACGCCCGGAGCAAAAACATCAACTGTCTTTCCACCATAATTGGAAAAAGAGGCTACCAATTCTTCATCATTCTTCCATCCTGAGGCTCCAACTTCTATCCAACCTTGAGCAGTTCCCATAGTCATACCTATACTGTCGGTGAATAAACGAGTAGGGTAATTATCTTCCTTTTCAGTATTCTTACCATCATTACCGGCGGCGTGTACAATTAGTACCCCTTTAGTAACTGCATATTTAACAGCATCATCAACCACTTTTTTATCCCAAGCATAAGCCTTTCCGAAGCTCATATTGAGGATCTTTGCTCCATTCTCTACCGCATAGAGAATAGAATTAGCAACATCTTTATCACGTTCGTCGCCATCCGGCACTGTCCGAATAGCCATAATTTTTACATTATCAGCTACCCCTTTTACACCCAAATCATTATTACGTATTGCACCAACAATGCCGGCCACATGAGTTCCATGTTCAGCATCTGGACCTGTTACATTATTATTGCCATAATTACGTTCATAACTTTTGGAATAATCATCCCCTACAGAATCCTTTCTAGGGTCAAAATCAACATTCAGATGGTATTTGACCTGTGTGTCATAATATTTTATACCATCTTTAAGTTCATCATAGAATTTCTTGAAATCACGTTTCTTCAATTCAGGCTTGATGAATTTAATCACTTGCGATTCTACATCATTTGATGCTTTATAATCTCCAAAATCATCAGTAGTAGGATTTTCCTTGCCCATTTTAGACTGAATTTCATCCAAATACTTTTTAATCATAGTTGTATTCTGCAATCCCATTTGAGCTGATTGAAGTTTAGCCATGTAATCAGTAACCAATTTTTTATACATTTGAAATTCTTTTCTTTCCTCCTCAGTGAAAGGAGTTGTATTCAAAGCAGCGGCATATTTAGGCTGCAGTTTATTGATGAGACGAATTACTTCCATATTATCATGATGGATATTTCCTTTTGGAGAACCTATAAAATTCCATCCATGAATATCATCTATATAACCATTCTTATCATCGTCAATACCATTACCGGGAATTTCCTTCTGATTAACCCATAAAACCTTTTTAAGATCTTCATGTTCAATATCAATACCTCCATCTATAACTGCTACAATAATGGTGGTTGATCTTTTCCCTTTCAAAATTTCTTTATAGGCCTTTTCTGTGCTGATTCCAAAAACACCATCAGATTTTAGGTCAAGATTTTGCCAGTTTGCAACCGGAGATTCATCCTCCTTGTCCTGAGCGGATGAAATAATGGGTAACGTGAGTATTACAACTGTATATAATAATTTATTTAAAAAATTCATATTTATGCTCTAAAGTAAATTTCTAGGTTTAAGATAACGAAAAAATATATCTCTTGGTATTTGCAAAGTAATTAAGCTAAAATATTGCAAAATATATCATTCTTAAAATAATTCAAATGATCTTATCTCCAGTAGATACGAAAAAGGATTAATTTTGGATTAGTAGATATACTTTTTCCTAGATAAGATTGATATAGGATTTAGGTTTAAAAACTAACCCGTTTTATTTGGGACTTTTAATACGAAAAGGTTTTCTTTTTTCCGAAAATCAGGTTCCGTGTGCTATCGGAACCGCTAGTCGGGCTCTGCGCTTTAGTTTGCCGTAGAGATTTTCGTTGAGATCATATTAACCTGCCGGCAAAGCTACCGCTGCGATCCCGTTTAG
>JBDNGV010000085.1:0-3906 GCA_041689125.1 Daejeonella sp. | reverse complement strand
TCAATAGTAGCCCGTCGGACCGGACGGGCAGGGAGGCATGACGAGGCCCGCCTCCCGGAGGCTACTGTTTGGACACATCTTTTGTTTAAATGACTCAAAAATGTTTAAATTTCTCGATCTATATTTTACTTTTTGTGTAAACCCATTTTAGTATAAGTAAAGGCCTTTAGGCGTTAAGCTGTCCCCCGCTGGCGGGGGTAGGGGGTGGATTTCCGTTAAACCTTCTAAATTGACCACTTACTAATTACATTTTTACATCCGATATTTCATGGATAAATTTATTCTCCAGTCAGCCTCTATGGAGAACCCTAACAACAATAATCTGTGGTATAATAAAAGACGTTGTCGTTTTTCTCATGAGAACAGGTCTGATATGACGAAGGCAGAAGCTTGCCTTTGGAAATATGTGCTTAGTGGCAGAAGGATGGGTGGCTATCAATTTCGCCGGCAAAGACCGGTACTGAATTATATCGCTGATTTCATGTGTAAAGAGCTTATGTTAATCATTGAAGTGGATGGAATAACACACCAATGGGAAGAAATTGCTGAAAATGATAAAATTAGAGAGGAAGCATTAATTGCAATGGGATTTACGGTAATGAGATTTGAAGACGATGATGTTTTAACAGCGATTAGTGGAGTATATTATCGGATAGAAGAATTTATTAAATCGTTTGAATTAAAATATATCCACCCCCTACCCCTCCGCCCGGCTGTGCCATTCGGACGCGGCGCCAGCGGGGGACACTGGACGGATAATATAATTCCGGACTTGCTGTGATCCTCCTCATCGCTCTCAACCTAGGCCCGTTACTATATTTTTCGTTTTTAGCTTTAGACCAAATACATATTATCTAAGCCTCCTCATTGACAATTCAACATCGGTTTTAGACCTGAAGGCAACAGGGCTGTCCTAAAACAAATTAATTTTCGAGTAAATATTTGTGTCCAAACAGTAGCCTCCCAGAGGGCAGGCAATCTCGTGGATTAAAGCAGATTGCAAAACCTTAGCACAAATTTGTGCCAGAGATTGGCTTCCAAAACAAATCAGCCATAAATCGTAATTCTAAAATTCGCCTGAATTGGATAAGAACAGGTAAATGCCTGAGATATTGTAAATTCGCAGCATGGATTCTGTAAGATTAAAAAAAGGCAAGGAAAAAGCTGTTAAACAATTACATCCTTGGGTATTTTCGGGTGCAATAGATCATGTAAACGGAAAGCCTGAAAATGGCGATGTTATCATGGTTACTGACAATAATAATAATTTTCTTGCCTACGGATTCTTCAATAATCAATCGCGAGTTGCCGTTCGATTACTTGAATGGAATCTTGAAACTGAAATCAATGAAACCTGGTGGAGACGAAAAATCAGGAATGCAGTTAAACTCAGAGTAGATCTTCATTCGGATAAAACAAATACCTATCGTGTAATTTTCAGCGAGGCTGATTATCTCCCGGGACTTATTGTAGACCGCTATGCAGATTATCTATCAGTACAAATCTTAACTTCAGGAATTGAAAGAATTAAATTTATCCTGCTCGATGAGCTGCAGAGTTTATTAAACCCCAAAGGCATTTTTGACAGAAGCGATGCTTCAGCGCGAGCCCATGAAGGGATGGTAGCTTCTTCGGGGGGCGTTCTACTTGGTTTAGAACCACCTCAATTTGTTAGTGTTAGAGAAAATGGCATATTTTATCAGGTCAATATTGCAGAAGGTCAGAAATCGGGTTTTTATTGTGACCAACGTGACAACCGTAAATTGGTTGCAGCATATACTAAAGGCAAAAAAGTATTGGACTGTTTTTCCTATTCAGGAGGTTTCAGCCTTAACGCCATGAGCAATGAAGCATCAGAAGTAATTAGTGTAGATAGTTCGGCACCTGCCCTTGAAACCCTGAAAAAAAATATTGAGCTTAATGGTTTTCATAATACCCCCCACCGCCTAATACAATCTGAAGTAAATAAACAGTTGAGAGTATTCAGAGAAGAGAATGAAAAATTTGACGTCATCATTCTGGATCCGCCCAAATATGCACCTTCGAGATCGGCTTTAACCAAGGCCTCCAGAGCTTACAAAGATCTAAACAGATTGGCAATGCTTTTACTTAATGAAAATGGCCTTTTGGCCACATTCTCCTGCTCGGGAGCAGTTGATATGGGTATGTTTAAGCAAATTATTGCCTGGGCAGCGCTTGATGCAGGTAAAAATGTACAATTCATCCAGCAGTTCTCACAAGCAGAAGATCATCCGGTAAGGTCATCTTTTCCCGAAGGTGAATATTTAAAAGGCTTGCTGTGCAGGGTTAATTAGCAATACACTTATTAATCTTCAGGTACATTCTTGAATTGAACTGGCTTCTTACCCTTATTCATTTTAAGATTGAGCATTTCTACCAATACTGAAAATGCCATCGCAAAATAAATATATCCTTTGGGAATATGCTGTTCGAATCCTTCGGCCAGAAGCGAAACGCCGATAAGAAGAAGGAAAGACAGAGCGAGCATTTTAACTGTAGGATGACTGTTTACAAATTCACTTATACCACCCGCAGAAAGCATCATGACAAAGACTGCAATCACCACAGCAGCAATCATCACTTCAATATGATCAGCCATTCCAACTGCTGTAATTACTGAATCAAGTGAAAAAACAATATCAAGAATAAGGATCTGAACTATAACTCCGGAGAAGGTTACAATCGCTTTGGCCTTAGTATTATGCTCTTCACCTTCAAGCTTATCATGGATCTCAGTGGTGCTTTTATAAATCAGAAACAATCCTCCGCTAAGCAGAATCAGATCCCGGCCAGAAATAGCAAACTTCTCTAATAATGCGGCATCGCTTAATCCTATCCATTCACCAAAATTAAATAGCGGACTGGTCAGCGTCATGATCCAGTTTAATGAAAGCAGCAAAAGAACACGGGTAATCATTGCCAATGCTAAACCAAGCTGTCGGGCTTTTTTTTGCTTATTTGCAGGTGGTTTAGAAGCCATGATTGAAATAAATATGATGTTATCTATTCCAAGCACTATTTCAAGGACCGTCAATGTGATCAATGAGATCCAGATCTCAGGGTTTGATAACCATTCCATATTTTTTTACTTTCTTCAAATGTAAATTAAAAGCATTTAGAAATAAAAAAAACCTCCCTGTAAATTCAGGAAGGTTTGAATGCCGAATTAAAATGGCTTATAAAAATTTTACCCCGCCATAATTAGATTTGATAATGATACGACTATCTGAACCCTTACCGATCTGCCCCTTATAGTTTTTACTTGGGCTCCAGGTTTTTGCCTTATCCGACGGTATAATCTGCTCTATAAGGTTTACACGACTATTGCTGTAGTTAAACCCGGCATAGTTTACGGTAACATCAAAATCAAAATTTGCACCTTCTTTCAAACCTAATGAAACACCCGAATAAGAAGAGTTAATATTCAGATTTTTTACACTACTATCAACTTCATCTATTTTAAATCCGCCGGTGTAAGAAAGGTTGAAATTACCACCTTGACTGAGTTGTGCGATGATGGCTTTACCGTATTTAATAGTGGCACTTAGTTTAGCGGCCTGGTTCAATGTTAAATTACCATAAGCAACAGACAGATTTCCATTCATGAAATTTTCTATAGTCGCAGAACCATAACTAACTTTTACCTGGTTAGCGGCATTATCCAGCTTTCCTGATTTAAAGGAACCGTAGGAGCTGGAAATATTTACCGGTCCGCTAAAATCATCCATCTCTGTTCTACCATAACGGTTACTAATATCCAATGGATTTTTGGATGGCATATATATCTTATAATTTACCTGAACTCCTCTTCGTTCTTCCTGCCCATTCTTAATCCTCGACCAGAAATTCAAAGATGTTTTCTCAAAATTTGTTTTAAAACTTATC
>JBDNGV010000084.1:0-18884 GCA_041689125.1 Daejeonella sp. | reverse complement strand
GTTTTTCAGAATAATGAAAAAGAAAAACGGGCAGCTGAATTGGGTATTGCCAATAAAGAACTCGCTTATCAAAATGAAGAGAAAGAAAAAAGGGCGGCTGAGTTAGGAGTTGCTAATACAGAATTGGCTTATCAAAATGAGGAGAAAGAAAAACGCGCGGCAGAGCTGATTATTGCCAATAAAGAATTAGCATTTCAAAATGAAGAGAAAGAAAAACGTGCGGCAGAGTTGATTATTGCCAATAAAGAATTAGCCTTTCAAAACGAAGAGAAAGAAAAACGAGCAGAGGAATTAATCATTGCCAACAAAGAATTATTAGCATTTACATATATATCAAGTCATGATTTGCAGGAGCCACTGCGAAAAATACAAACCTTTGTTTCCATCATTCTAGAAAATGAAAACCTTTCGGAGAATGGCAAATACAATTTTGAACGAATGCAATTATCAGCAAGTAGAATGCAATTGCTCATCGACGATTTACTTGCCTTTTCTCGTATCTCCACTACTGAACTTAAATTTGAAAAAACCGAATTAGGTAAAATTCTTGAGGAAGTAAAAGCCGAACTAAAAGATACCATCTTAGAAAAAAATGCAACTATAGAAGCCACCGAATTATGTGGTGCCAATATTATTCCTTTTCAGTTTCGCCAGTTGATGTATAACCTGCTAAGCAATGCACTTAAATTTTCACAACCCAAAATACCTACACATATAACTATAAAAAGCATCATAGAAAATGGAAGTAATTTGAATATCGAAAAACTTTCGCCTGATAAAAGCTATTGCCATATTACCATTACAGATAACGGCATCGGCTTCGAGTCGCATTTTAGTGAACGCATTTTTGGGGTGTTCCAAAAACTTCATGGCAAGGATATATATGCTGGCACCGGAATCGGGCTTGCGATAGTAAAAAAAATAGTTGAGAACCACAACGGGATCATCACTGCTACAGGAGAATTAAACCATGGGGCAAAGTTCGATATTTATATCCCCGATAATTAAAAAAGATCAGTTAACCCTTAACAAATTTTAAAGTGTTTTTGTTATACCTTACTAGAAAAATAGGAACACTGCGCACATGCCTTACAGTAAGGAATAAAATATTGGCGGTGTTGTAATTATTTTATGATAAACAAAGCATTTCACTCAATCTTTTTCAGATAATCTATATTGGTGGTTTTACTAAATTTATATTGAAGGAAAGCAGAAGGAACTATTTTTAAAATTCTATGTAATAAATTATCCTACCAGGGTTTTCGTAAATGACTGAAACTCCCAAAGTGTTTGGAGTTGATAATAAAATTAGTTTTAGGTACAAGTAATTGTTTATATGTAGCTTGACTTAAGTCCTCAACGCAAAAGCCCACGACTTCGTCGTGGGCTTTTTTTGTTATTTGTCGGGATGGCTACCCCCAGTTTTAAACAAATATTGGCGGATTTAACCAAAATATTAGCTTTATAAAAAAACTGGCCATATTTCTATGATCGGCTAATTATTGTCTTTGAAAATAAATATTATTTCCAAAGATATCAGTCGAGATGGCTACCTGAAGTTTTAACCAAATCATGGAAGATTTGATGAATATTTTGAATATCTAGCCAGTTGATTATTAGTTTGCATCTTCGCAGTGTAAAAATATTAAATATGAAACCTAAGAAAAATTATTTTGACAGCCCTGAATTTCAAGCACAACTTAATGAAGCAGTAGCTAAATATATTAGACCCACATCTGAAACCATTCTCGACGATATAGATATAAGGGCTCTCTTAAAAATTTCTCGTCGCACTGTCTTAGACTATCGCAAGAAGGGCATCTTGCGAAGCCACCAGATCGAAAAAAAATCTACTCTTTTTTAGATGAAGTTATTATTGATATCAAAAAAGCTGGAAGTGGAAGTGTCAATTATAACTTGCCATTACAAAAAGTATGAGAAAGCATTTATTTTCCAACAATTATGTGAGTTTAGGAGCCGACGCTTGTTTTATAGGGTTTCAAAATCAACTGCGATATAAGTATCAATCAAACTAATCAGTAGTGAATTAGGATATACAAGTGAAAAAGTATCTAAATGGATCTATGAGCGAAAGGAAATCCCAAACAAGATTGGCCCGGCTCTGTATTCGTTACAAATTTACCCGTCCGGCTTTTTTAACCATCTTAATCCACATGTAATATTTGAAAAATGGGCATGTGTTGAAATAGCTGATCACAAAACGGTGCCCAACCAAACGGAAAACTTTCTATTAACGGGTGGACTGTATGCCGTTTTATTATATCGGGGAGATGGCAAGACCGCAGCAAAAATATTTCAGGATATTTTTGAGACCTGGTTGCCCGTCTCTGCCTATATGTTGGACAACAGGCCTCATTTTGAATTGCCGGGAAACAAATACCAACACGACAGCGCTGACTCGGAAGAAGAAATATGGGTACCAATTCAACTGAAAGAATGAGCTGGCGGCAGTAGCCAATTGATTGAACCAAACTAGTTTGGAAATTGTTTTTACCATCCTTTATTTGAGCAGTCTATAAATTGGTCCCCTGATAGAATAAATTCAAAAATGCATGCAGCAAAAGGCCAAGTAGATACCTCTTTTTGTTAAGATAATTATTCCTTCTACCCTTAAAACCTTATTTTCGAACCTGATGATCATAGTCCCTACCTATTTCAATATTAAAAAAAACTGACTGAGTTTATGAATCTTATTCAACTTGCAAAAGAGCTTAATTTATCCATCTCAACCGTCTCAAAAGCGTTAAGAGACAGTCATGAAATAAGCATAACTACCAAAAATAAGGTATTGGCCAAAGCGAAGGAATTGAAATACGAAGCCAACCCATTTGCCAGCAGTTTAAGAAAACAAAAAAGTAAAACTATCGCACTGGTCATTCCGGAAATTGCCAACAATTTTTTTGGGCTTGCCATTAGCGGTATTGAATCCATTGCACAGGAGAAGGGCTATCACGTATTAATTTACCTCACACACGAAGAAGTGGAGAAGGAGATTGCCATCATCAACCTGTTAAAAAATGGCCGGGTAGATGGGGTAATGATCTCAATTTCCAGCCAAACTACCGATAACAGCCACCTGCAGGAATTAAAAGAAAAAGACATACCACTTGTGTTTTTTGACCGGGTAGCTGAAAATATAGATGCGCCAAAAATAACTACGGATAATTATTACAGCGGTATAAAAGCAACCGAACACCTCATTGAAAAAGGTTGCAAGCGGATAGCCTTTATTTCCAATTCAGCTACATTATCCATTGCTAAAAACAGGATGAACGGATATCTGGATGCATTGAAAAAAAATGGCATACCGCGGGATGAAAGCCTCATTATTTATTGTAGCAACGATGAGAAAGCAAATAATTTATTGATCCGTGATTTATTGAAAAGAAAAGATAGGCCAGACGCCATCTTTTCATCAGTAGAAAAACAGGCCATTACCTGCTACGAAATTTGCGAAGATTTAAGAATCAATATTCCGGTGGATGTTAAGATTATCAGTTTTTCCAATTTAAAGACTGCGTCCCTGCTCAATCCTTCCATGACTACCATTACACAACCAGCCTATGAAATCGGTCGGGAAGCCACTTCGATTTTATTTAAAATAATTGAAAAAAAGCCACTCAATTTAATCCTTGATAAAACCATTTTTCAAGCTGCCCTCAGCGAACGAAACTCCACGAAAGGAAAGAAGATGCGGAATTTAAAAACCTTTCAAAGGCTTACCACTGGTTTGACAGCCGGAATAAAAAAATTCTCCTCTAAATGACAGCCAGCCTACCTAAAAATGATACAATATTGCCCATTTTTTTAATTGGTAACTCTTTTAATAAAAACAGCCGCTAAAAAGCTGCAACATTTCTTTTTATCGCATCAGCAGCAAATGTTTACCTGGATCCATTTGCTTTATTGTAAAAACACCGTCAACAGGTTTCATGGCAGTTAGTTTTCCATCCACGATCAAATGGGGCTTAACCGAATCAAATGGCAAAACTACTTCAGCGCTTGTTCCGCCAGGAATGGTTATCTCTATCCGATCATTATCAACGTTCTTTTTCCAGGATACCCACACAGCTCCTTTGATTGTGGGCGTTTTCAATGCGGCAAAACTCAATGTTCCCATCTGTGGTTTTATCCGGAAAGTTTCAAAGCCGGGAGTGGTAGGTTCTACTCCCATTAGTTTTCTTACAATTAAATTGGCGGGAGCTGCTCCCCAGGCATGGTTCAGATCGAGGTTAGGTTTGTACACTTTATCCCACGCTTCCATCGAAATGGTAGAGCCTACCCGAATCATATTATACCAGCTTCGCCGGGCAGTAGATGTCAATAGTTCCAAAGCATAATCGTCCTGGCCGGCATCATACAAAGCATCCAATAAAAACTGTGCACCATACACACTACAGGCCATCCGGCGACTTTTAATAAAGGCCTGCACTTTTTCTCTTTTATCCGACGGTATCAACCCAAACGCCAGCGCAAACATATTGGCATGCAAAGAAGTATGCAGCGTGGTGTCACCATCTTTTATCAGTCCGGTGGCTGCATCAGCAAAAACATCCTGAAATGACTGGAACACCTGCTTACTTTTTGTTGCATACAAGTTGGCATCCGCTGGCTTTTGCAGTACCAGCGCAATTTTTTGCATCAAAATCAGGTTATGGTAATACCATGCATTTACAACTGCATTGTAAGTACAATAAACATAGCCGTCCGTTTCGCCCGCATACTCTTTTTCCGGACCAACGTAAGCACCTCGCTGGGGCCAGTCAACAATATCTTTCAGATCACTCTTGCCATCAAATGCCTTTAATATATGGATCGATTTTAAAAAGTCAGGTGTTTGCTTATTTGTCCTCGTACTAATCAAACCATTGTCACCGGCCAGGGGCATCAGCATTTTTTTCTGTAGCTCGCTGTAATATTTTTTAAGCAAGGCGTCATTACCCGTGTACATATAATCGTACCAGGCAATGGGTACATTCTGCAAACTCCATTCGGTAGGCCAGGTAGGATTAAACAACAAATAAACCATGGAACGCCTTGCCATGCTGTATTCTGCATCCACCGCATAATGCGACAACTGGTTAATGAGGGCATCTGCTTCGTAAGGAATTCTTTCCCGGTCGCCATCTACGTACAAGCCCGTAAAGCTGGTGCCCTTGATGGAATATTTACACAAATCCCACACCTGGTTTAAAACCGTATCACTTGAAATAAAGCTGGAAGCATTTTCATCAAAGGGATAAAATACCATTTTACGCTGCACCGATTCAGGTGTAATAATTCCCTGGTAGTTGTCGATGGCAACATACCGGAACGGATATACTTCGCCGATATAGCCCGGCATTTTAACCGGATTGCGGGCATCCCTTTTTGCATTCACCGGCCATTCAATCCTATAATCATGTGTTCCCTTTTTTAATAGCAACGGCATTTTGATATACCGGATATTTTGCCCCGGATTCGCATCGATATTATTTTCACCGCTGATGGATTCTCCCGCCGAAACCCAAATAGAATCATCGGCGGCACTGGTTAAATGAAGTAATAGTTGCCCCAACGCATCTTTGCCAAAATCAAGAAAATAGTTCCCCTTTTCTTTCGGCACCAACCGAACCGGTTGTTGCATTTCTGCCTTTAACGGATAGTGTGAAAAACCGGGTTCAACATCACCCGGAGTGAGGTAAAAAGATTGGGGGACAGAAAAAGCACCAGGCACATTTTTATCATTCCATAACTGCACTTTCCAATGATATATTTTGCCGGGTGTTAACTTTCTTCCACCGTAAGTTGCACGGCTGCTGCCGGATAGGTTTCTTTTGGAATCCCAACAATCTCCCTTGTTTTGATCGAGCATTTTTGCAGAAGAAGCTACTAAAATCCGCCAGGCAGTCGTCCGCTTTATTGCAGCAGACAGCTCCCAGGAAAGGACAGGAAGGGGATTATAAATATTCGGAAACTGGTAAAGATTGCTTTGTTGAAGGGCGTTTTCAAGCCGTTCTTCCGTAACTAGCCCATCGCGGCTAACGGTGGCGGTATTTAAAAGCAAATCGCAGCGTAGCCGATCGGGGGCTGGCAAAGACTGGCTTTTTGCACCCAATATCAACATGGTACAAAAAACGTTTAGTACAATTTTTTTCATGCGGTGTGTTTGTTGGTGTTATTCAAAAAAATACTTGAATTTATTGCTGCTGGTTTTACCATTACAGCAATTTTTACTTAATTGAAATCACCGTCTATTAAAGGCCATTCATCAAAATTCCGGTTTAGCATTTGTCCGTTATCTGAAATGATTACCCATTTATTTTTGGGTGCCTTTACATCATAGGTAAGTTTATTACCTGCGGGAAACTGAAACGATTTCTTTAGTAATGCCACATCCGGGTTGGCCTGCATGAGCTGGGTTAACAGGGCGGCAGCTTCTATATTTTCAAATATGACAACCATTCCAAATTCATTTTCCGAATGAACGGCCATCAGCATATTACTGGTGCTGGTATACACCGACCATATTTCATTTTTGCCTACCGGTGTAAAAGCGGATGGTACCTGCACAGGTCCTGCCGCACAGGCGAAGTTTTTATACACACCTGTATTATTCCAGACCATAAAATCCTTTCCTGGTCCGGCAATATGAAAGACCGAAGCAAGGTCTTCCGCATCATCCTGTAGAAAAAGACAAATCGGCCGGGCTACTATCATTGAGTTTTTACCCCTGTTAGCACCACCGGCAGACAAAAGAAAATTCTTTCCGGCGGAATATATTTCAGGGCAGCCTTTTTTCCCATGTCCCATTTTTATAAAATAGCCATTGCCTTTATTAAATATCAGTTCTGTTACTTTATCTGCCAGACGGTAAGGCATCGCTGCGCCTGTTAGCGCATGTACCTCTGCATGCCGGATATCTTTGTTGTAGCCAGTTGCATTTGCAAAAGCCAGCCACGATTTCATAAAAACAGATTGGTAACCGGTTGTGATTTGTTGAATGGTTTGTTTGTCGTAGCGTCTGCGCATGGGTGGATAATGCTTCAATTGGTAACTGCCAATGGCATAAGTCCAGTTGATATAATCCAGCACATTGCGTGCTTCCTTCCTTACTTTTTCTGAGCCAAATCCTTCCAGATTTAACAATGCCGAGATGGTGTAAGCGATATAGGGCAAGGAGTTAAATTCGTAAAGGCCCCCTTTTTTTATCGTACCAAGCAAAGCAAGTATTTTATCCTCCATTCCGTTTTGCACATTGTTGTAGTAAGGCTCATGATTTCCATGCGTCATCATCCAATGATTTTTAAGGTATCTCGAACCTTCTGTCATCAACAAGTGATTTTCTGTTTCGGTTACCAGGCCAAAAGTATTAGGAACTGCTGACCGAAATTTATTACCATCTGCTGTTAACAAAGTATGCAACAAATAGTCTTTGGTTTCGGGATAAAGTATATCGGGTTGATCGCCCAACAAAAATAAAATACTGGTTAAAGGAGTAAGCGTGAAATCATAATCTCCCTTTTTATTCAAAGCCCAGGCCGACCCGGTAACGCCCCTTACCTGCATTTGACGAATCTTTTTATTGGTTTCATCCAGCTCTCTTTTCAACAGTAGTTTTGCCAATAAAATTCTGGGTGAATTACCTTTACTGCTGAGTTTTGCATCAATAATTTTTTTATCGGCCCACTGCAGAATAACGCTGTCAGTAAAAGCAGCATGTGCTGCTAATTTTGTAACGCTTTCATGTGGCACAGCTATATTGCCTGCTGCCATCGGTTGTGCAGGCCGGTTACAGGCCAATAGTCCGGATAAGCCAATCAACAGAAAGATTGTTTTCATTTATTTTTTTGTAGTTGAAAAGCAGTATTTTTTTAATTAATAACGACTGACTTCCGGCGTGGCGGGGAACTAGAATGGAAATGCGAATCATTCACTCTGTCACTCATCATTCCTCACCCGATAGCTATCGGGTCGTCATTCATTATTCATATCTTAATCCCCCATTCATTCAACATAGGCCGCCCCAGCAACGCATTGGCTTCGGGATCATTTTTAAATTGCTCTTTGGATGGATTCCATTGCAACCTGCGTTTTAGCTGATAGGCAATGTTACCTATATTACAAACCGAAGCGGTACGATGCCCCGTCTCCACATCACAAATAGGTTTGCTACGCTTGCGCATGGCATTTAAAAAATCCTTGTAATGATCTTCGCTTTTATACACATGCTTTTCTGATTCGCCGATTATTTTTTCTTTCAGAGCAGCCGGTGTTGTTTCCAGTTTCTTTCGCCCCACTTTCAACTCCCCTTCTGTTCCGACAAAATGAATCGCATTGTTCCAATCAAATTTTTCATGCGTCATCGTAATTCCATTGCTGTAGCGGTAAGTCAGAAACGGGTGTTCATTACCATCCGGTGCAATCACTTCTATTGGGCCGCTGTTGTCCATATCCAGTGCCCATTGTACAATATCAAACATATGGGCGCCCCAGTCAGTGACCTTACCACCACCAAATTCCTGGTAGTTTCTCCAGTTTGGAAATACATCTTTCGAAATTGGCGGTGCCAGTTCTGCATTGAAGTTTACTGGCTCGTTTGGACCCAGCCATTTTGACCAATCCAATCCTTCGGGGATGGCCTCAGCTGGTAAATTATAGGGTGTGGGTGGTGGACCAACATTCACCTTGATGGTTTTTATCTGACCAATGTAACCGTTGCGGATCAATTCTGCTGCTTGTCTGAACTCTGGCCAGGAACGCTGCATACTGCCAGTTTGAAATACACGATCGTATTTGCGTGCTGCACTTACCATCGCCCTGCCTTCCCGCACGGTTAGGGCTAAAGGCTTTTCACAGAAAATATCTTTACCGGCTGCGGCAGCCCGCACAGCCATAGCTGCGTGCCAATGATCGGGTGTAGCAATCACAACAGCGTCGATATCTTTACGGGCCAGTAATTCCCTGAAATCGTTGTACACCGGTATTGCGGAGTAAGTACCCAACTGTGTGTTCGCCAGGTAATGGTTTTTTATTTTATCAAGGGTTAAATTGGCTTTTGCTGCATACACTTCACTCAATGCTACAATCCTCGTTTCATTCGTGCCGAGAAAGCTGGTGGTAAGTCCACGGCCTTGCTTACCAGTGCCAATAAAACCCAATGTGATGATATCGCTCGGGGCAGTAAATAGCTGACCTGACTGACTTTTACCACCCAATACATATCTGGGAACAATCATAAATCCGGCCATTGCTTTGGCCGTAGTTCCCATGAAATTTCTCCGGGAAATTGCAGTTGATTTTTTTTCTTTCATTTTGGTTGTATTAGAAATGTTGAAAATTGGTTTGTTTATTTCTGAAAAATCGTTTTTTTTAAATACTTTTTATCGACATCAAATTTATAATTACTGGTTTAACTGCTGTTGTTACAAAACAAGGCACCGGAACCCGACAGCGGCTAACCAGTATCGTATAGTTCGTTTATTCCCAATTAATGAACAGCCTTGCAGTCAAATATCTCACACTAATCCGACAAAGAGAAGGGCTTTGCTTCCACTCCAACTCCCCTTTTAAAATTTGGCTGTGCTCCCATCTTCAATAGCAGGGTTCCACCTTTCAAAATATCGGCATGATTCAAATAATTTTTATCATAAACCACTCCTCTTAACGTTGCAGATTGAATGTAGACATTTTTATCATTGTTTGCTGGTGCCTGAATCACAAACTGTTTTCCGTTTTCTAAATTCAACGTTATCTTATTAAAGAGCGGCGCACCCATTACATATTGATTGGAGCCCGGACAAACAGAATAAAACCCCATAGCGCTGAATACATACCAGGCGCTGGTTTGGCCATTGTCTTCATCACCACAATAACCATCCGGTGTGGGCCTGTATAACTTGTTCATAGCATCCCTTACATGCCACTGTGTTTTCCAGGGAGCACCACAATAATCATAAATATATATCATATGCTGGATGGGCTGGTTGCCATGTGCATACTGCCCCATATTCATCACCTGCATTTCTACCATCTCATGAATTACCCCGCCTTTATAGGCACTCCCATCAAAATCGGGTGGTAAGTTAAACACACTGTCGAGCATGTTTTCCATTTTTTTATCCCCGCCCATTAAGCGGGATAAACCTTTAAGATCATGGAATACACTCCAGCTGTAATGCCAGGCATTGCCCTCCACAAATTCGCCGCCCCACTTGAGCGGATTAAAGCCTGTCTGAAAACTTCCGTCGGCATTACGTCCACGCATCAGACTATACTTCGGATCAAACAGGTTCTTGTAATTTTGAGAACGGGTGGCAAATTTTTCAATTACCACCTTTGGTTTCTTAAGGGCGATGGATAATTTATTTAAACAAAAATCGGCATAGGCATACTCCAGTGTTTTGGCAGCACTGCCACCATACTTATCGGCGGGTACATATCCGAGTTGGTTGTATTCCTTCACGCCATTTCTTCCTAAGGTGTTGATGGGCCCTTCCTGCTCTGTATTTTTCATCAGCGCTTCGTACAACACATCCATGTCAAATCCTTTGATGCCTTTTAAATAAGCATCCGATATAACGGCGGCGGAGTTACTGCCAATCATCGTTCTGCGATGCCCGGGATTGGTCCATTCCGGAAGCCAGCCGCTTTCTTTATACGTGTTGGCCAACCCTTCTATAATATGCCCATCCAATTCAGGATACATTAACGTAAGAAAAGGAAACAGTGCCCGGAAAGTATCCCAAAAACCAGTGTCGGTAAACATATACCCGTCCGCTAGTTTGCCATTGTAGGGACTGTAATGCACCATTTTGTTATTTGCATCAAATTCATAAAACTTTCGTGGGAACTGTAGCATTCGATACAGGCAGGAATAAAAAGTTTTTGCCTGTTCAATGGAACCGCCTTCTACTTTCACCTTGCTTAATTCGGTATGCCAGGCTGCTTTTGCCTTATCTACAATTTGTTGAAAGCTTTGATGACCGATTTCCTGCCGCAGGTTCCCTTCTGCCTGTGCCGGCGAAATAAAAGACGATGCGATCCGTAAATGAACCTGCTCCCCCTTGGTGGTAGCAAAACCAATGACTGCCTGCGCATGGGTACTGGTTACTTCTTTACTAACAGCGCTGATAAGGCTATCGTTTGCTGTGTAGGAAAAATTGAATGGTTTATCGCATTCAATTACAAAATAGTTTTTAAAATTAGCAGGAACCCCGCCCCTGTTGCGGGTAGTGTATCCGATGATTTTATTTTCGTTTGGAATTATTTTGATATAGGAACCCCGGTCGAATGCATCGATTAGTATAAACGAACTGTCAGATTTTGGATAGGTCAGTTTAAAAATAGCGCTTCTTTCAGTGGGTGCTATTTCAGTTAAAATATCATGGTCTGCCAGGTAAACATTGTAATAATAAGGGTGAGCAATTTCTGCTTTGTGCGAAAACCAACTGGCTCTTTTTTCTTCATCAAAAATCATTTTGCCCGTCATGGGCATGATGGAAAATTGCCCGTAATCGCCCATCCAGGGAGACGGTTGGTGTGTTTGTTTGAAGCCGCGGATTTTATCGGCCGTGTAGGTGTATTGCCAGCCATAACCATTGGTGCCGGTTTGAGGTGTCCAGCAGTTCATTCCCCACGGCATAGTAATGGCGGGATAAGTATTGCCGTTAGAAAAACTGTATTTTGAATCGGTGCCCATTAAAGGATTTACCAACTCTTCCGGTTTAAAACTGGTTTGCGCTGCAACAACGATCCACATATTCAAACAAAAAAAGAGAACCGTTTTTTTCATCATTCCATTCATTGTTTAACCGGATTTTAAAAGTAAGCGTACCGAAGTAAAATGATATCTGCTTTAATTATTAATGCTAAGGAATAATGCCATCTGAAGACCTCAAAAAATTAATTTTAAACACCGGCAAACAAATGGTGAAGCACACTGCATGCTAACTACATTAATTTAGCTGCCTGATTTTAATGTTCTTATAGAACACGGCATCGCCATGATCCTGCAGTAAAATCGGCGTCTGATCTCCCATTGCAAAATTTTTACTCTTCGCATACTTGCTTCCTGCAACCAGTTGTTTAAAGGCATCACTGCCACGCTCGTATGCCAATACTTTAAAACCATTTAACCAATGTTCAATCTTATTGTTGGGATACACCACGATTTTGCCATGATTCCACTCGCCAATTTTTGATTGATGTCGGGCTTCCAGTTTGGTAGAGGCAATCAGATCGTACAGGCTCGCCATTGTACGGTTGCCACCAATTCCCTTCTTGGCGTCCGGATGCCGTTCATCATCCAGCACCTGGTATTCAAGACCAAGACCCGATTTGGAATTGGGGGTTTCAGTTACAAAATATTTAACGCCTGAATTGGCACCTTCGGTTAGTTTAAAATCGAAATTCAATTCAAATGCTTTGTACTGGCTTACGGTCAGCAAATCGCCCCACCTTGTATTACTGGCAGTATCTTCCGGCAACACCTGCAATATTCCATTATCTACAACCCATCCATTTACAGGAGCCGTTTTTTGAGATGCAGAACGCCAGCCGCTCAAATCTTTTCCGTTGAACAGCAAAGTAAAACCTTGTGCTTTTTCCTGCGGAGAAATGTTGTTGAGTGTATAATTTGCAACCGACGTGGTTCTATCCAACGGCCGTGGCCGCATAGCCACACCGGTTTGTATGCGGATATTTTTCCACTGAATTTGCTCCCCGCCCGCTCTTTCTTTTACGCCATGCACCTGTAGGGCAATCAATCCTTTTGGCGTCATATCATCTACCATATAACTTACCGGGATATCATTTACCCAGGTTCTGATAATAGCGCCAATCGCTTCAATCCGGTATTTGTTCCAACCATCTTTTACGAATGCCTTTTTAGCTGCCGGATTCATTTCTGTTGTGTACATCCATCCTCTGCGGGCTTCATCATAAATACCACCCGACCAGGCTCGGTCAGAGGGATCGATCTCTGCCTGGTAACCACGTACCCGGCCGTTGTTATCTGCAGGGTTTGATAAGCTTCTGAATTGGATACCGGAATTCATTTTGCCGACCTTCAGTTCTACCTCCAGAATAAAATCGCCGTAATCTTCATTGGTTGCTAAAAACGAATTGGGCTCGCCCGTTACGGTGGTACCTACAATGGTGCCATTGACTACCTCGTATTTTGCTTTGCCATTTAATTGCCTCCAACCGTTCAACGTTTTTCCATCAAACAAAGAGGTCCAGCTTTCCTGTTGCGAAAAAGCGGCCGCATTTAGCAAAAGCAAAAGAAACAGTAAGTTGAATTTTTTCATTGGTTTGTTTTTAATATCAATCATTGTATTTATTTCATCTTATCGATCCACTCCTTAATTAAAGCCAATCCTTCGGCGTGCAATAACCCACGACCGAGCTCAGGCATGCGTTCACCCGGTAGATTGGTTTGCATGCGGTACCATAAAATTGATTCAGTAGCTTTACCCGGTAAAATGTCCACCAGTCTTCCGCCTGAGCCATTGCCCGCCGCCACCGGGGGTTTATTAATGCCAATTGTAGTCGGATCATTTTCATGCATCGTTAAAAACAAACCTGAGGTTTGTGCAGGCCCTTCCCGGCGGTGACAATGGGCGCAATTGATATCAAGATACGCACGGGCGCGGGCATTGAGGTCGCCTGTTTTGGGATCATTCCAAACTGCTGTTCGGGCAATTGTTTGCAAAGCCGGCACATGCAACATCATGCCATGCGATTTCCAATATGAAATTTGATTTTGCTTTCCTGACTGAAACAAGATATCCCCGTTTAATTGAGCCACCGAAGGGCCAATGGGTATCATACGGTCATTTGAATTGTGACAACCTTTGCATTGATTTTGATTGGGTATCACATATCGTACCTGTTGCGCTTTTCCTTCTTTGTCAATAAATGTTACCTGTCTATCATCGCCCGCAATTTCCAAAAATGCCTCTTTTTGCTTGTCATTCCATACATAAGTAAGTGCTTTCCATCCGGCAGCTTCGTTGATCAATAATCTTGTTTCAACGATATCTTTATCTTGACCGGGTTTGCGAAAATCTGCTGAATAATAAAATGTTTTTACTAAAAGCGTTCCCACCGGAAAATCCAATACACCATTTGCTTTATATTCAACCGATACGCCCGCAGGTAAACGAACGAACCGGGATTTTTCCGCATAATCTGTGAACAGTGGCGTATTTAAACTGTAAGGTACCAGCCCTTTTCCCGGTTTAAGTAATGCCAGGTTGCCTTCAAATATCCCCCATTCGGATAACTTTTCAGGGTAAGAAGGCCCTGTGAAATTAATAAATGAAACCAGTGAAAAAAAACAGATTAAGCTGGTAAAGATTATCCTGATCATCATACTATTTGATACATTTAAATGATTCATTTATCAGTGCAATATTTTTAAAGCCATTGGCTGCATCCAGGTTGGCAATGGATTGCCCCTTGTTATTGATGATTGAAATGCACTGGCCTGCAATCCAGTTTCCTCCGGCATTCAACAACGAAGGATTTTTGATCCCATCAAAAATTATATGCGGTACATTTTCCCCGAATTTATTACCAAGCATCGTCACCAACGGATTTATGCCAGCCGGCAATCCGCTTTTGCGCTCATATACATTGTCCTGAATTAAAATGGCAGATGGAAAGGGATCATATGCTTTGTCCTTAATTGGTTTGCCGGTCGTCATATAGCTGAGGATAAATGTGCCGGCACTTTGGTTATTCAATATTTCATTTTGATAGACTTCAATTTCTTTCGTGGCAAGAATCATTAAGCCTGTTCCACTAGGTACAGATGCGACGATATTGCCTGCCGGCGCAAAGTTTACATGGTTGTTATCGTATATCTTATTGTGATGTACTTTCACCTGGCCTCCCTTTTTTTGAACCAGATCGGGCAGATCAAAAACCAATACCCCACCTGCATTTTGCCAGGCTTCATTATCAAACACGTCCGCACGCAAAGAATTTTCAATTTCTATACCTGCCACATTATGATGCGCTTTTGAATTTTTCACTACAATATCTTTTGACTGTCCAACGTAAATACCTGCATCTGAAGCACCAATGGCTTCACAATGATCGATCAGTACGTTTTCACACTGAACCGGGTAAAAGGCATATCCTCCATTTTCCGGACCGGGAGTTCCTGTCCACTCCGCTTTGATATTCCGAAAGGTAATTCCTATTACGTGCATGGTTTTAATGCCATCGCCTTTGGCATCCTGAAGGGTAAAATCTTCCAAAATAATATCGCTGCCATCACTTACACGGATACCTTCTGCACCATCTGTTTGCCCTTTAAAACTGAGGATAGTTTTATCAACTCCTTTTCCCCGGATGGTAATCTTTTTCTTTCCATCCAATGAAAGCGTGTTGGTTAAGGTAAAGGTACCTTCCGGTAATTCGACCACCGCCCCTGGTTCTGCAAGGATCATTTGTGACTGAATCTTTTTTTGAAAATCCTTTTGCGAAAAGACAGCTACCGGTAATCCGGTACAGGCAATCAAAACAAGTGAAAATAATTTCATAAAAAGAATATTTGAAGCATTAACAACTGTACTCGAATTTTATCAATTTTACGTAAGCTGGATGATGTGTTTAAAAGGAGTAAAACCAGTCAGGTAAACTGCAGGCGAACCTGTAGCCGGCAATGCCCCTCTTAGCTGAACGCCTTTGTGTTCCATTAAGCCCGGTGTAAATTGAATCGTATCCTTTCCGAGTGTGTAGCTACCGGTTTTATTCTTCAACAAAAAAGCAGTTGAATTGGCGGTATATGGCTCCACACCTGAGAAAGTTCCACCCTTTCTAAAAATCAGTTCAAGTGCAACCGGTACATTGTCTGTTCCCTGCATGTCGATCGCTACTTGTATACCTCCTGCAATTTCAGTGATTGTAATGGCGGTTTCAAGGTATTGGATTTCACTTTTGGTTCGATTGGTTCTGGGCATTTTACTCAAATCACCCATTGGGTCAATGGCGTCTTTTGGATAAGGCTGGTAATACACACCCTCCAGTTTATTACGAAGTACCCAGGCATCTCCCTCTTTTTTAATATCGGCCGATTGAAATTGACCTTTACCAAAAAATGAGGCCGCAATCCGCATTCCCTGCAGCACCGCATCTCCTTTTTGAAAAGTAAGCCAGGCTGCATTATTGGATAAAATCGTCGCATCCCAATGGTGTCGCCTGATACGGGCCACACCTGAAAACGGAAATGCTTTTGCATAACTAACCGGCAAAGGTTTGCTTGCAGGCAAATCCTTCCAAAGGAAAGGATTGTCTAAGAATACGCTCGCATTTAATTTTGAAAAACAGGTTTTTTCGATCAATCTGCACATAGCGGCGTATTCTCCATTATTGTCTAGTAGGGCAAGGTAACGGTAAGAATAATAATAATTTTCCATGGTACCAATGGTGCCTTTATCCTGCCGGTTGGATGCCTCCGTTACCACCTCGCCATTTGGATGCACATAGTACATCGTCATGTTGAGATTCTTACGCACAGCATTCAATATTTCCGGCTTTTTTAAATTGGTGGCGATGGTGATTAAAACACGATTGACCAACGGCGTATATCCACCGGTACTTTTTTCCGTGTACTGGCCATCGGCATCCAGGTCAATGTGTTCCCCCAGCCATTCTTCTGCACGTTTTACATAGCGGGCATCGGGCCACAATTCATTTAAATTAGAAAGGGCTGCCGATACTACCCAACGGTGATTGGGTGTATGGATACCGCCCACAATCAGCGACTCCCCTGCCCTTTGTAAATAGGTTTTTAGCGAAGCAAGTACCGGCGCAACATTGGTGGTATCAGCAGCTTTTAAAAAACCATAGGCAGGCGCCAAAGCTTCTACACTAAAAGCAGTATCGGGCGGTGAATGAAAATTGGTATTCAGTAAGTCAATGGTACCATCCGCATGCTGAATGTTAAGCAAATACTGAACAGCATTCGCAACTTTAATCAACAAATCGGCAGACTGGTAATTAGCAGATTCGGAACAGGAAAGTGCAGGAGCTGCAATGGAAATAAATCCAACGGTTGTTTGTGGACTTGTGATTTCATCGCCATCCAAAAGACCTCCAAAAGATTTTAATACGGGATCATTTACTTGTCTTGCTTTTAGTGGCCCAATATTTTTATCATTTAAATGGATGAGTTCGACCAGCCAGGCTGGCCTTACCGGGGACGCATCGCTCTTGAAATTTCCAAATGCATTCAACCCCATTACAGGCAATGCCCCAAGTGTGGTTGCACCCAAGGTTACAAATCTTCTTCTTTTCATATTTCAGCAATTATTAAAAAAGCGTTTTTTCAGTCCCTGTTATCCTAAGAAGCTGTTTAAAAATGGTTTCCCCTTTGCCCTATCTAATTTTAATTGCCACTGATTACACGAATTGACATGAAAAGCAACCTTTTTTTACACAAAAACTTAGTGATTATTTGAGCATTCGTGGCATAAATAAAAATTTAAACAACTTCTAAAGCATCCTCCCATTTTATCATCTACTTTTCTGTTTGTCATACTCCATACCAAACAAAATAAAAGAGCCAATTCCGAAGCCAGTGCCAGTGGTGATTTTTCTTTTAAAATAATAGTCTTTGCCACCAATACAGGTGCCGCCGCATACCTGTGATGGAATCAGGTATTTGCCTTCTTTTGCCGTACTATAATTTTTTAAACCCAAATTAGCCAATTCAAGAACCGGCTGATATTTTTTAGCATTTAAAATTTTCATTTTTATACCCATGGCCATGGCATAACCAAACATTGCGGTGCAGGAACTCTCCTGAAAATTAGATGGATCGTTGGGATAAATGAGCAACTGGCTCCAATGCCCCGTAGTTTTATTTTGCAAGGCGGGCAGGGGTTTTAGTAGATTTTTAAATTCCTTTTCCAGCGGCTTCCAATGCGTAGAAGTTGTAGGAATAGTCTTCAAGGCATCGGCAAGCGCCATGGTGATCCACCCATTGGCACGGCCCCAATATTCGCTGCTTTTACGGGTTATTTTATCGGGCCAACCTACTACGCTGCATTTATCATCATAATCTATGTTATCGTCATCCCAGCCATGCACCCAAAGACCAGTTTTTTTGTTGGCCAATTTTTCACTGTGGGCTTTTACCTGTGCGGCAAAATCGGCGATGTATTTTTCATCGCCGGTTAAGTGGTACATTTCCAGCAGGAACATGCTGAGCATATAAACGGTATCATCCCATAATTCCACTGTTTCAACCCGATGCGAAACGCCTCCGTTTGATGCACGGGGAGTAAGCAGAAAATCATTGTAAATCTCCAGGGCTTTCTTACGGTATTTCTCCTCCTTTGTTATCCTTGCCAAAAATGCCATACCATGCCCGGAGGCAACGGCATTGGGATGTTTTCCGTTGGCAGCGGCATAAGTAGCATCCATCGCCGTTTTGATATAAGTAAGGTATTGTTGTTTTTCAGCATCCGGCTTTTCATTGTACAGATGTACCAGCGCATTTAAGAATGTGCCCTGCCCCCAATCCCATTTGTATTGAGCAGCCGGCATATAAACCTCCCGGCCATAAACTTCAATGGAATCCACCCAGTTTTGAGCAATGGTGGAAAGCGTGGAAATCGATAATAAAAATGCGATACTGACAAAGCGGATGTTTTTCATTTCATATATTTATTTACCTCCATTTGAATCATGCATCAAACGCCTGAACAGAGAAATTTGCAATCGTTGACAGGTGATAAAGTTATAGGATTAGGCATTATAAACGCAAAGAGTTTTTAGATATTGATAAGGATGTGGAAACTGGTGCATCATTCTTGCTATAATATCATTGAACAACCATTTACGCATATTCCTTTTGTTAAAACGGT
>JBDNGV010000083.1:0-5870 GCA_041689125.1 Daejeonella sp. | reverse complement strand
AATTATTGATCGTGCCCAAAAGTTTTACAGCTGATTGGTATCCTATTGGATTCCATCCAGTTACTGGGGTTCCTGAATCTCTGTATGGCTTATTCATTATTAGGAAAAGCATTTTATTCTGAGGATTTATCTGAATCTCAAAATCATCGTTCATATTATTATCGGGGTCAATAAAGATCTTGAATACATTGTCTCTGAATATGATATCTTTTTCCGCTTGTTTGTTAGCCCATAAATGGGGCTCTTCCAGTTCTGCAGCAACGTAAAGGTAATTGGCATCCCATAACATTTTAACCCTGGTTTTGTATGCCGGGGTAGGCTTTAAATCGCCCTCAATATCAATAAAGTATTCAGACCATGGAATGTCGAGCCAGCTTTTTTCCTTAAGTTCTCCATCGATGTTTAATGGCGCAGGAGCCTGATGTAAAGTGTAGGATTTTGGTTCAGTAAAAAGAAATTCAAGTCCGCTGAACGGATTTTGCGCAAATACATTCGATTGAAAGCAGAATGCTGAAAATATAATCAGAATGCTTTTTAGATTGATTTTAATTGACAATATGCTATCTTTTGAAGTTTGAACCCTGGAATGAATATCTAAATCATAAAACTAATCGATTTTTATTCATTTATTAGGATTCAGAAACGTAACAATGCTACCACCGGTAAATGATCTGATGCATAATGCTCTTGAATAACACGATGAGAAATCACGCTAAAACTATCTGATTTTTTAAAGGCTATAAAGTCAATAGTGCGGTTTGGTTTAACTTCTGGAAATGTGGGTTCACAGGTGCTGCATGTTCGCATGAACACTTGATCAAGTTTTTGTATAACCGTCGACTCAGTCACTGCATTCAGATCACCGGCGATGATAAAGGGGAGTTTTTCATCAGATGCTATTTTGTTGATTTCCTCAATCTGTACTTCTCTGTTTACAGGATTCTTCAAATGATCGAGATGGGTAGCTCCAAAACGAATATACTTTCCGTTTTTTAACTGGATTCTGGCAGTTGCAATCACCCTGGGTTCGCCACCACTTCCTGCCACAGTAGTCAGGCGATGGGTTTTTGTTTCGCTGATTGGAAACTTAGACAATATAGCAACACCGTAATCGCCGCCATCGTGGTCAATGGTTTTTGCAAAGTAAAAGTTCATTCCAAGTTTTCTTGCAATGATTTCTGCCTGATCAATCTTTCCGGATCGTGCAGTATTAACATCCACTTCCTGCAAGGAAACAAGATCAGGGTCTTCAGTTTGAATTACTTTGATGATTGCATCCATATCGATCAGCCCAGGTTTAGAAGGCGGATTACCGATATGGATATTATAACTCATGATTTTTAATTCATTGGAAGTAGACTTTTTTGATCTAGTAGCCTGCTCTCGGGAGACGCCGCAGGAGTAAACAATTAATAGTATAAGAGCAAAATAGAGTTTTTTCATTTGAGGTATTTTTCCGCGTTGAAAATATGATATTTTTAGAAGATTTTTATAAAAGTATTTATCAATAGGGTGACTTAGGTGCCATATATTAACTTGAGTTCGATATAAAATCTTGCTGGGCTATTTTGAATTGAATAATTTTCTCTTGTTTTAGAAAGTAAGACCTATGCTTCTTCGGTCGCGCCTTCCCGTGTTCTGCCGTTTTTTTGCAGCAGATTTAAAAGATATCATAAAATTCAATTGCAAAAAGCTATAGCTGCCACCCGGGTTTATTTCAAATTGCTTTGGTCCTTTTATCGGGCTGCTCTTCCCAATGAAATACCACTTTGGGTAAAATAAACCTTGCCGCAGGAGGTAGCTTCCGGCTGCTGGTAATTTGAAACGGAAGGCTATTTCTTGCCGGAACTAACCGAAGGAAAGGGCTGAACCGACCTATACCACACAGGTATTGCTTTCATTAATCAAATTAATTAACTCCAGAGTCTGGTCTGACTAATTTTAACCGTGTTAGTTTACCTAACTTATATCGAATCTTAGGTTATATTATTGTCTTGCCTAGGTTGATTGGAAGGAATTTGTACATTTAATAAAAATAATTCTATGAATCCGAAGTTAACTACAACATTGTTGTTCCTGTTTTTTTCAGTGAACGTATTGGCTCAAAAGACAAACTCCAATTGGACGAATCTCTACAATGGGAAAGATCTTAGTGGATGGAGGCTATTGGGCGGGAAGGCCACTTATAAAGCCATGGGAGATGAAATTATTGGAACTACGGTATCTAATACCCCAAATTCTTTTCTTGCAACAGAACAAGAGTACGGTGATTTTATTCTTGAAGTAGAGTTACTGGCGCATCCCTTAATGAATTCGGGAATTCAGTTCCGAAGCTTGAGTAATTCTGAATACCAGAATGGTAGAGTTCATGGTTATCAGATGGAGATTGATCCTTCTGCCAGAGCTTGGAGTGGTGGTGTTTATGATGAGGGTAGAAGAGGCTGGCTATATAATCTGGAATTGAATCCTGCAGCTAAGACTGCCTATAAAATTAATGATTGGAATAAGTACCGAATTGAATGTATTGGGAATTCCATTCGTACCTGGGTGAATGGCATTCCGGTTTCAAATCTTGTCGATGATATGACAAGAAAAGGTTTTATTGCCATGCAGGTTCATTCAATTCCTTCGTCTGAGCCTCAGGGCCGTCAGATAAGATGGAAAAATATCCGTATCCAAACTGAAAATCTGAAGCCTACAGCATCTGATGACATTTTTGTTGTGAATATGGTTACCAATGATCTTTCTAAGCTTGAAAAAAGGCAGGGCTATCGTTTATTATGGGATGGAAAGTCTAATAAAGGCTGGACTGCAGCAAATGGTTCAGCTTTCCCAGCTGAAGGTTGGCAAATTCAGGATGGAATCTTAAGTATTGAGAAAGACACTCCTGGCAAGAAAGCCAAAGGTGGTGATATTTTAAGCGAAAAGGAGTATTCGGCTTATGAGCTTAAGTTTGATTTTAAGCTGACAAAAGGGGCAAACAGCGGTCTGAAATATTTTGCTAGTAATTTAGGAGGCTCTGTTCTGGGACATGAATACCAGATTTTGGATGATGAAAATCATCCGGATGCGAAATTGGGAATTAAAGGTAACCGGACACAGGCCTCGCTTTATGATATCCTACCAGCACAAAGGATCCCAAATTCAATTAAAAAAGTTGGGGAATGGAATCAGGGTATGATTAGGGTTTATCCTGATAATAAAGTCGAGCACTGGTTAAACGGTTTTAAGGTTCTGGAGTATCAGCGGGGTTCTGCAGACTTTACGGAAAACATATCCCGCAGCAAGTTTAAAGCTGTACAGGGCTTTGGTACAGTCGCAAAAGGTAGAATTCTATTACAGGATCATGGGGATGAAGTATTTTTCAGAAGTATTAAAATTAAGGAGCTTAAATAAACCTTAATTGAAAATTGTATTTATCCATTAGGCTGAAAATCAAATGATACCTTATAACCTCATCAGATGGAAAAGAAAACAATCTAAAAATCAAATTACAATTATCGCCGAGCAACTTGCTAAAGAAATTACCAATTTCAATATTAAAAAGAATGATTTACATGGTGAAAGCAAAATTACTTCAGAGCATATAAAAAACATAAGAATATTCGTTCATTGTTAACGTGAGTTCGATATAAAAGCTTGCTGGGGTAAGTTTGAATTGAATAATTTTCCCTTGTTTTAGAAAGCAAGGTCTGTGCTTCTTCGGTCGCGTCAGTCCCGTGTTCTGCCGTAGTTTTTGCAGCAGATTTAAAAGATATCATGAAATTCATTTTCAAAAAGCTACAGCTGCCACCCGGGTTTATTTGAAATAGCTTAGGTCTTTTTGTCGGGCTGCCCCTCCCTATGAAATACCGCTTTGAGTAAAATAAACCTTGCCGCAGGAGGTAGCTTCCGGCTGCTGGTAATTTGAAACGGAACGCTATTTCTTGCCGGAACTAACCGAAGGAAAGGGCTGAACCGACCTATAATACGCAGGTATTGCTTTCAATAATCAAATTGCTTTGGCTCCAGAGCCTTGTCTGACCAATTTTAACCGTATTAGTTTAATCATCCTTATACTGAATCTCAGGTTATTAGGTAAAAACGAGATTAAACCTGAAGAATTACCGGCAGAAGAAGATATTCAAAAATTAGAGCGTAGGTTAAAATTTGTTGATAAAGAAATTGTTAAGAAAAACCTAAAGGGAAATTTCCCCGAATAAATTTATATTTATTCAAAAACCTTTATACATTTTCTATTAAGCAGTCACACAATAAAAAAGATAAACATAAACGATGAACGCCGAAAATTGAAAAAGCCACTCTAAGTATATTAAAGTAGCTTTTTAATTTTTCTGTGTGCCCAGAGGGATTCGAACCCACATCAGCAGAACCGGAATCTGCAATTCTATCCATTGAACTATGGGCACTTATTAAGCTATCGAAGCAAATATAGTTATTCAAATATCAGCGACAAAGATTAAACATTAAATCTGAAATGCATGATGTCTCCATCTTGTACAATATAGGTTTTGCCTTCAACACCTAGCTTTCCAACTTCCTTACAAGCTGCTTCTGAACCCAGACTTACAAAATCATTATATTTGATTACCTCTGCACGGATAAATCCTTTTTCGAAGTCCGTATGAATAACACCAGCTGCCTGTGGAGCTGTAAATCCTTGGGTAATAGTCCATGCTCTAACTTCCTGTACACCGGCAGTGAAGTACGTGGCGAGCTTTAATAATTTATAGGCAGCTCGAATTAATTGAGTTACTCCTGATTCGGTGAGACCCAGATCTTCAAGGAACATCTGCCTTTCTTCGAAACTTTCAAGGGATGCTATTTCTGCCTCAATTTGAGCAGAAATAACCAATACCTCTGCATTTTCTTCTTTTACGGCTTCACGTACTTTATCTACATATTGGTTGCCGCTAACGACAGATTTTTCATCTACATTACACACATACATAACCGGCTTTTCGGTTAATAGAAAAAGGTCGGCAATAAATTCTTTGTCTTCTTCACTGATAGGAGCAGTACGCACAGATTTGCCTGATTCAAGGTGTGCTTTAACAATATTGCAAACTTCATAAGTCTTTTTTGCATCCTTATCATTACCTGTTTTTGCCATTTTCTCAACCTTTTGGATTCGCTTTGTTACAGCATCCAAGTCTTTTAACTGCAATTCGGTATCTATAATCTCTTTATCTCTAATTGGATCAACAGAACCATCCACATGTATTACATTATTATCGTCAAAACAACGCAGAACATGTATTATGGCATTGGTAGCTCGTATGTTACCCAGAAACTGGTTGCCTAATCCTTCTCCTTTGCTGGCTCCCTTTACGAGCCCGGCAATATCCACGATTTCTATTGTATTAGGTTGAACTTTAAGCGGCTTTACAAGTTCAGCAAGTTTAGTTAAACGGGGATCAGGAACAGTAATAACACCGATATTTGGTTCGATGGTACAGAATGGGAAATTCGCCGCTTGTGCCTTTGCGTTCGATAAACAATTAAAAAGTGTAGATTTTCCAACATTAGGTAATCCGACTATACCGCATTGTAATGCCATGTGAGTTGTTTTTTAAGTTGTAGGTTTTACGTTATACGTTGTACGTTTTACGTTTTACGTTACACGTAATAAGTTCAAAGCCTCAGCTTTCCGCTTTCAGCTTTCAGCTTTCAGCTTTCCGCTTTCAGCTTTCCGCTTTCCGCTTTCCGCTTTCCGCTTTCAGCTTTCAGCTTTCCACTTTCCGCTTTCCGCTTTCCGCTTTCCGCTTTCCGCTTTCTCCCCATTTTGCCGCAAAGATAGAAATTATGTTCTGAGTTTATAAGTTTGGTGGATTATAGATGGGATAAAGCTGTTTGGATTAGTTTGCTTT
>JBDNGV010000082.1:0-1772 GCA_041689125.1 Daejeonella sp. | reverse complement strand
GGATCAAGTCCGGGATGACATAGGGATCAAGTCCGGGATGACAAGGGATCAAGTTAAATGTAATTCAGATAAGAGAAAAATTTGATTGAAATGCTATTTAGGGTGGGGTCGCGACTTCCGCCGCGATGACAAATTAGTATTTATAAGTTGAGTAGATTCCGGAGTCCGGAATATACTTATTCTCTCAACAACGCCTTGTTCTTGCGAGCTCGACAGGCGAAATCACAAACCAGACCCTTTGTCATTGCGGGCTTGATCCGCAACGCAATCACCTTAACCTCTCAGTTGATTTAATCAGTTTTTCATCACTTTTAAGGCCCCTGATCGCCAGAATAACAAATAATACACTTAGTGAAGGAAGTATGACACCGAGTCCGTAATTCTCTGTTTGTAAGGTGATATTCCCAAGAACTTGCTTTGCAGTTTGAACCATCCAGAAACTAAAACCCAAAATGCCTGCAATACAGATATAACAGAACATCATTTGTTTTTTTCTGTTTTTAAATAGAAATATGGTCAGGAAGGGAATTAATCCGAGTATAACAGTTACAATCGTTAAGCCCAAGAAAGGTTCTGTCTGAACGATATTACCGCCAATGCTTTCATAAATGCCGGTTACTTTTACAGCCTTTGAAGTACCATCAGGATTTATGACCTGCAGATACGGAAATAAAAACAAACTGAAAATCGCAGCGGTAGCAAAAAAAAGCCAAATGGTTTGTACTCGTTGTAGCATGGGTTGATAATTTGAAACAAATATAATTATTTTACCCTTGCGATTATTCATTCAAGCAACGTATTGAAGCAGCGGTTGAGTATCTTTGCCATTTCAGAGTAACCTTTAAAGATTGAACACAACACAGCGATATTTCTTAGAACTTGCATACGATGGAACGGCCTATCATGGATGGCAGATTCAACAGAATGCTCTTTCAGTGCAAAGTTTGATCAATAAGGCATTATCCACAATTTGCAGGCAGGAAATTGAAACCCTTGGCTGCGGCCGCACCGATACAGGAGTGCACGCCCGGCAGCTTTTTGCGCATGCCGACCTTCCTGTAGATCTTGAGGTAATGAATCCAAGATTTCTGCTTAGTTTAAATGCGATGCTCCCTTATGAAATTGTTGTTAAAAGATTCATAAAAGTTGCACCGGATGCACATGCCCGTTTTGATGCCAGTTTACGTAGCTATGAATATCATATTCATTTTTCAAAAGATCCCTTCCTTCATAATTTATCATGGCTTTTACGTGATAAGCCCGATATAGGATTAATGAATAAAGCTGCAGAACTAATGATGGAGTACCGTGATTTCAGTTGCTTCAGCAAGTCGAATACCCAAACATTTACCAATAACTGTGTGATTAGCAGGGCGGAATGGCTTCCAAAAGATCAAGGTATAGTTTTTCATATTTCTGCAGACCGATTCCTTCGGAATATGGTTCGGGCAATTGTCGGTACATTGGTCAGAATAGGAAAGAATGAAATGGATGTTGAGGGTATCCTGGGTATTATCGAAAGTAAGAACCGCTCAAATGCCGGTGAATCAGTACCAGCTTGTGGCTTATTCCTTACAGAAGTGAAGTACCCCTATATTTCTGATGTAATTTAAATAACGTGTTTAAATTAGTGTAACTATTCAGTATTCGCCAAAGCGATTAAAGATAGGGCATAAAACACCTCTTGACCAGATTTAATAGTAGTATCGATTACCGAACGCAGTACGGCAAAGCCATCGGCGCCTTCTATTGATCTGAAGCCGCCTGATATT
>JBDNGV010000081.1:0-24044 GCA_041689125.1 Daejeonella sp. | reverse complement strand
GATTTTTCAGCGAAATCTGATCCTCTATAAATATACGACCACCTTCGGGGTCGAAATATAAAATCTTTATCGGACACTAGTCATGGAGAGTTGAGAATTAAATATTCAGACTATGAATTACACTCCTACAATGAACCAATAAATTCCTGATAACTGCCAACAGGTAACTGCCAACAGCAACTCTCTAACTTCCAAACCTCATAATCAGGTATCAATAAACATAAAAAGGCCCCAGATTTAATCCAGGGCCTTTTTATATTAAGGGAGAATAATATTACATCATTCCACCCATACCGCCACCACCCATTGGAGGCATATGACCACCTTTATCTTCTTCAGGCTCATCAGCTAATACAACTTCAGTTGTTAAGAGCATTGCTGCAATTGAAGCTGCATTTTCCAATGCAATACGACCAACTTTAGTTGGATCGATAACACCGGCACCAATTAGGTTTTCGTAAACATCAGTACGGGCATTGTATCCGAAATCAGCTTTACCTTCTTTAACTTTTTGAACTACGATAGAACCCTCAATACCTGCGTTTTGGCAGATTTGACGTAATGGCTCTTCAATTGCACGTCTGATGATTGCAATACCTGTATTCTCATCTTCATTTGATCCTTTAAGATCTTTTAAAGCATCAACAGCACGGATGAAAGCAACACCGCCACCAGCAACAATTCCTTCTTCAACAGCAGCACGCGTTGCATGTAATGCATCGTCAACTCTGTCTTTTTTCTCTTTCATTTCAACTTCGGTAGCTGCACCAACATAAAGTACAGCAACACCACCTGAAAGTTTCGCTAAGCGTTCCTGTAATTTTTCTTTATCATAATCAGATGTAGTTGTTTCAACCTGAGATTTAATCTGGCTTACACGTGCTTTAATATCAGCAGTTTTACCAGCTCCGTTAATAACGATTGTGTTATCTTTATCTACAACGACTTTTTCTGCTTGACCTAAGTAAGTAAGGTCAGCATTCTCTAATTTATAACCTCTTTCTTCAGAAATAACTGTACCACCTGTCAGGATTGCAATATCTTCAAGCATTGCTTTACGACGATCACCAAATCCCGGAGCTTTAACGGCAGCTACTTTCAATGAGCCACGGATCTTATTAACTACTAAAGTAGCTAATGCTTCACCGTCAAGATCTTCAGCTATGATTAACAATGGTTTTCCGGTTTGAACTTGTTTTTCAAGAACAGGAAGTAATTCTTTCATTGAAGAAATCTTCTTGTCGTAGATCAGGATGTAAGGATTTTCCAGTTCAACTTCCATTTTATCAGCATTGGTTACGAAGTATGGAGATAAGTATCCACGGTCGAATTGCATACCTTCAACTGTTTTCATTTCAGTTTCTGTACCTTTTGCTTCTTCAACAGTAATTACACCATCTTTTCCAACTTTCGCCATTGCATCAGCGATAAGAGTTCCAATAACCTCATCATTATTAGCTGAAATTGAAGCAACTTGCTTAATTTTTTTGTTGTCTTCGCCAACAGACTGTGATTGTTTTTTTAAATCAGCAACAACAACTGCTACTGCTTTGTCAATACCGCGTTTAAGATCCATTGGATTTGCACCGGCAGCAACGTTTTTAATTCCGGCAGTTACAATTGCCTGCGCTAAAACTGTTGCAGTAGTTGTACCGTCTCCAGCCTGATCAGCTGTTTTAGAGGCAACTTCTTTTACCATCTGTGCACCCATATTTTCAAGAGGGTCTTTTAATTCAATTTCTTTGGCAACTGTAACACCATCTTTAGTGATTGCCGGTGAACCAAATTTCTTATCGATAATTACGTTACGTCCTTTTGGTCCAAGAGTTACTTTTACTGCATTGGCAAGGATATCCACGCCTCTTTTCAGAGCATCGCGCGCTTCAACATTGTATTTAACTTGTTTTGACATTTTTTTAGAGATTTTAGATGTGAGATTTTAGATGTTAGACTTAGGCCAGTATCTAAACTCTGATTTATTAAAAAAAATTATGATTTTAAGCAAGACTTTATTCTGATACAGATATTTTCATATCTGATGTCTCATATCTCTTATAGTGTTGCAAAAATATCAGATTCACGCATGATAAGATATTCTTTGCCTTCATGAGAGATCTCTGTTCCGGCATACTTACCGTATAATACAACATCGCCTACTTTATAAGCCATAGGGATTAAATTGCCGGTTTGTTCTGCATATTTGCCCGGTCCAACAGCTACAACGGTACCTTTTTGAGGTTTCTCTTTTGCAGTATCAGGGATGTAAAGTCCGGAAGCCGTTTTTTCTTCAGCCGCTGCAGCTTCTATAACTACCCGGTCTGCGCTAGGTTTGATATTTAATGCCATATTGATATAATAAATTAATTTAATTGAATGTTTGTATTATTTTATTGACACGAATTATGCCAAATAGCATAGCGATACAATTCTTGTCAAAATTTCATTATTTGATAATCTAACCCACTTCCTTGTCAAAATATCGGTGTCAAGCTGTCAGTAAAATGTCTGCCTGATTCAATAAAAAAGCCACCGTTCAGGTGGCTAATTTTTTAAAATGCTTTTTTATTTTTTAGTGCTGTCTACTGGTAAAGAAAGACCTGAAGGCGCAGCAACCGGTGCAGCAGGTTTATTGATCTGGTTTTGAATATCATTCTTTTCCTGATCAACTACTCCACCACGTGGAACCACAACATTAACCATTAAGGCCAAAACCATCAATGAAATTGCTAGAACCCATGTACCTTTTTCCAAAAAATCGCCTGTGCGCTGAACGCCCATAATATTATTCGATCCTGCAAATCCGGAGGATAAACCGCCCCCCTTAGGATTTTGGATCAAAATGATCAATACTAACAAAACACACACAATGATTGCCAGAATAATAACTGTATATAACATAACTATTAATTTACTTTCTTTTCTAATTCACGAATTTGGTCGGCAAAGTACGTTCTTTTTTCCGGAAATTTCAAACTTAATTTTTTGTAAGTGGCAATGGCTTTTTCATATAACATCTGATCAGCATAGATTTGTGCCAATGTTTCTGAAACTAGATCGTTCGGGTCTTCCGCACTTTTCCTTGCTTTGTTCTCGGTATCCAATTTTTGAGAATCAGGAGGCCTTATCTGAGGCTCTTCTTTGATAAACTTCTCTAAAATAGAATCTTCCTTACGTTTAACCTGAAATGGAACTGTTCTCGGTGCATTTTCAACCTGCTCCAATGGTGATTGTAAGTGGAATATATTCTCGATAATTTGACTACTCAACTGGTCGACAGAACTTTTCTTAATATTCTGATTTATATCCAACTTTAAATCAGCATAAGGCTGATAGTTTTCAGCATTCTCCACCCGGGTTTTATGCAACCACCATAAAAATGAATAGGGCATTTTATCGTCATCGTATCTGGATATTTCCTTGCCTGTTTCAGTACCGGAAGAGGATTCCAGTATGGTTTCTGCTGCTAACGAAATCTCTTCATTAAATTTTTCTTCTGCTATTTCTGAAGAGATTTTCTCATCGATGGTTTGTTTTTCGATCTCAGGCTCTGTTTCCAACTCGTTTTCGGGAGCAATTACAATTGTATCATCCCAAGCATTTTGCTCAATAGATTGTTCCTCGGTATCAGGCTCTGCTGTAATATCACTTTCGGGTGTAGTTTCTATTTTAGCAGACCATGCCTCTTCTTCAATTATTTTATTAGTGTTTTCGGTTGAATTAATTTCTGAAATAGCTTCTACTTCATTTTCCTTCAATATTTCTTCAGTAAAATCACCTATGTTTTCAATAGCTAATATCCCTTCATCATCCGGATTCTGTTCTCCAAATAGTACAGATTCAATGTATTTTAATTTTTCAGGTTCTTTTAATTTTTCAGGTTCTTTTAGAATAGTATAAAGAATTTTTCTTTCAGGAATTGACAAGGCCGACTTATTCAATTGTTTTTTGAGGTCTTCTGAACCTGAAAGTGACAAAGAACGTGAATAAAAGAGATTTAAAACTTGGCAATAGGGAAACTTTTCCAAGGCCTTCTCTAATATTTTTGCATCCCCGGCATCTATTACAGAAGGATCTGCAATGTAATTTGCAAACAATTTGATAAATGACTCCTGTTGATTTGTCTGTTTCACTTTATAATCAGTTTTTTGAAAGCTAAATATTTATTACCAATTGGCAAAAGCCTTATTAAAAATATCCTCCGTGAGCTGACGAATGATTAGTGCTAATAATTTTTGTTCCTGAGTTTGTATGGGACCCTGGTTTAGACTGAATTCCTGAAAGGCCTGAAATGATTGTTCAAAATTTAATTCAGGTTTCAGGACATTGCTGTACTTTACACTTACAGTTACCGTAACCCTGTCCAAACCAGCTCGCGCATTTCCTTGGATAGCAACCGGCCTGATGGTGTAGTCAGTAATCCGTCCTTCAAAATTAGCATCTGACTCGGTTCTAACAATGCTTAATCTAGATTGATTTCTAATCCTGTCTTTTAAACCTTCTGTAAATTGCTGACTAAGATAAGGCACCACCAAAGCCGAAGTATTCTCAAAAAACTGTACTGAGACTGTTTTCATTTCAGGGGGAATTGATGCACCTGAGAAGGAATAAGTTCCGCAGGATTGACTGATTAGCACAAAGGCAAGAATTAGGGAGTTTCTGAAAATTGAAAGTATCTTTTGCATATTTCGGAAAGGATTAGAGTTCTAATTCCTTTATTTTACGATAAAGAGTACGTTCTGATATCCCAAGTTCATGCGCAGCTAATTTCCGCTTCCCTTTATGCTTTTTGAGTGCTTTCTTAATTAGGTCAGATTCTTTATCAATTAATGATAATGATTCTTCCACCTCTTCAGCTTCATCTATCATGTCATATGACTTATCATTATTAGGTTGATGAATGACCAATTGATGCGGGTCTGGGCTTAGATTATTGCTTCCAGGTATTTCAATATCTCGATAAAGCTGATTGATTACCTTTTGGTTTGACTGAATAGTTGAGGTATTGCCTCCATTTTGTATAATTTCGGCAACCAGCTTTTTAAGTTCCATCATATCCTTTTTCATATCGAAAAGCACTTTATAAAGAATATCTCGTTCTGAAAACTCATCCTTATTCTGATTTGGAATACGCATCGGAAGGGTACTTCCAGCCTCGGTTGGAATATAATTCTGTAGATGTTCTGCCGATAGATTTCTGTCTTTTTCAAGAACAGCAATTTGTTCTGCTATATTTTTAAGCTGACGAACGTTTCCCGGCCAACTGTAATTCATTAAAACCTGCTGTGCACTCTGATCAAGTTGTACCGAAGGGCTTCTGTATTTATCTGTAAAATCGGCAATAAACTTCCTGAATAATAAATTTATATCTTCCTTACGCTCTCTTAATGCAGGAATTTTTAATGGTACCGTATTCAAACGGTAATAAAGATCTTCTCTGAACTTCCCGGCGCTAACGGCATAAAAAACATCTTTATTTGTAGCGGCAATTACCCGCACATTTGTTTTCTGAACTTTGGAAGAACCAACACGAATATATTCACCTGTTTCTAATACCCTTAACAAGCGAGCCTGCGTACCAATTGGCAGTTCAGCAACCTCATCTAAAAATATTGTTCCGCCATCAACTACCTCAAAATATCCTTTTCGGGCATCATAGGCCCCGGTAAATGATCCTTTTTCGTGACCAAATAATTCGGAATCAATAGTTCCTTCAGGTATCGCACCACAGTTTACGGCTATAAAAGGGCCATGTTTGCGGGCACTTAATGAATGAATAATATGCGAAAAAACCTCTTTACCACTACCGCTTTCACCTGTAATCAACACAGAAATATCCGTAGGTGCTACCTGCCGGGCAATATCAATAGCCCGGTTAAGAAAAGGTGAATTACCAATAATTCCAAATCTGTTTTTTATGTCCTGAACATCCATTATTCTAATTTGAAAATTTGATGATTTGAAATTTGATGATGCAATCGGATCTACAAATTTTCAACTCATTAATCGTTATTTTTTAAATTAACACTACTTGATAAAAATTTTTGATTTATCAATTTGACATTTTCCAATCAATCTTTTATTATTCCTATTAAAGTGGCTGGTGTACAGCGCTCTATTCTAACATCAACATAATCACCTGGTTTATAAGCTTCATTTACCGGAAAAACTACGGTGATATTGTGTTCGCTTTTACCTGAAAAATCCATATCTGATTTTTTTGAGCGACCATCAATCAGCACTTTATGTGTTTTGCCAATATGTTGCTGTAATCGTTTTAAAGAGCATTCCTGCTGCTTTTTCAGGATTTCATTAAACCTTCGGGTTTTTACCGCTTCCGGGATGTCATCCTCAAAACGCTTGGCAGCAAGTGTCCCTGGGCGCTCGGAATAGGTGTACATATATGCAAAATCGAATTGTACATAATCCATTAGCCTCAGCGTATCGTGATGCTCATTTTCAGTTTCAGTACAAAAACCGATAATAATATCTGTTGAGACCGCACAATCCGGGATAAGTTTTTTGATGGTATCAATCCGCTCAATATACCATTCCCGTGTATAGGTACGGTTCATTAGTTCGAGCACCCTAGAGTTTCCTGATTGTACAGGCAGATGAATATGATTACAGATATTTACATACTTATTCATGGTTTGTAATACCTCATCGGTTATATCTTTTGGGTGGGAGGTGGAGAAACGTACCCTCAACTGTGGATTAATTTGAGCAACCAGCTCTAGGAGTCCTGCAAAGTTTAGGGCATCACCCCATTTATAAGAATCAACATTTTGTCCTAGTAGGGTAACTTCACGGTATCCGTTTTCAAATAATTCCCGGACTTCCTGCATAATTGAATGCGGATCTCTGCTTCTTTCTCTTCCCCGCGTAAAAGGTACTACACAAAATGAGCACATATTATCACATCCACGCATTATGGAAACGAAAGCGGAGATGCCATTGCTGTTCAAACGCACCGGACTGATATCTGCATAGGTTTCCTCTCTGCTAAGAAGAACATTCACTCCCCGAACTCCATCATCTGATTTGGCAATCAGATTTGGCAGATCGCGATAAGAGTCAGGCCCGATCACAATGTCAACAAGTTTCTCTTCTTCCAGGAATTTAGATTTTAAACGCTCTGCCATACAGCCAAGCACACCAATCGTCATTCCCGGACGTTTGTTTTTTGCTGCTCCAAATTCACGTAAGCGGTTTCTTACCCTTTGTTCAGCATTATCACGAATGGAGCAAGTATTTATAAAAATGACATCGGCTTCTTTATATTGTGACGTTGTTTCAAAGCCCATATCCAGCATGATCGATGCAACAATCTCACTGTCTGAGAAATTCATAGCACAACCGTAACTTTCAATGTACAGTTTTCGTCCTGTATGCTGTTTGGTGCTTTCTAATATTAAGGCTTCACCCTGACGTGATTCATCATGTAATACTGATTCTGATGAATCTTTTAAGTTTATTGGGCGATCAAACATTCTTTGTTAAATTAAAGACGAAAGTAAGATTTTTTCCTCAAAATGACAATTTGGCAGAGATTCTTTTTGTGTCGCATTCAATATTTTTAAATTGTACTGACATAACAGATAATCTACAATATCGTTAACGAATAAGCTTAACTTAGCGTTTAATTGAATATTCTATGGGTCTAATTAGTAATAAAACTTTACTCCGAAAATGGATCCTTTCAATTTTGATAATATTGGTCCTTCTCATAACAGTTGCGGCAGTATATCTGAACTATCGCTGGAAACCTATTTTAACTCAAAGAATCAAAGAGGCTATTGACAAGTCAACAGATGGTTTGTACCGCATAGAATTTGAGAATATACGAGTGAATTTTGTTACCGGAAGGTTGAATGTGTCGAATATCCGGTTCATACCGGATACAATGGTATATGAAAAGATGAAATTCGACAGCATTGCACCCAGGCATTTATATGAGTTTACAATTGCAGAACTGATTTTAAAAAGGATACAACCTTGGAAAGTATACGCATCCGGTAAACTGGAAATGAGTTCCATAGAAATTGACCGGCCGTCTTTGAAGGTTGTGTTTTCTAAAACCAGAACTACAAGAGCATCGCCTAAAGAAGACCTGAGAACTGCCTATCAGCACCTTGCTCCTTATCTCAACTCAGTTAAAATCGGAAATATTATTTTAAAAAATGCAGATTTTAAATATATCGATCGTAGTGCAGAGGGAGGTAGCAGAATAACCGAAATGAAAGATTTGTACATCAAGGTCAGTGATCTGCTCATAGACTCAGCATCACAGTTTGACCGCTCCCGTTTATATTACACCAAGGATATCTATGCAGAATTGCTTGGATATAAATCTGTTACTGCCGACGAGAATTATAATCTTCAGTTCAGTGAGTTTAAAGCCTCTACTGCAGGGAGATATGCCCTCATAAAAGGATTTCGCCTTGTGCCTAAATTCTCAGAGATGGAGTTTTCCAGAAGGTTTAAATTCCAGAAGGACCGATATTCTGCAAACTTTATGGACATTGCATTAAATAATATTGACTATAAGCTATTGAACCGTGATAGAAGGCTGATAGCTTCTTCATTAATACTAAAAAAGGGCGACTTATCGGTTTTCTTGCATCGCGGAAAGCCCGACTCCATCAGGGATAAAGGTCTCAATTTTCCTCAATTGGCCTTAAGACGATTTAAGCTCGATACAACCATCGATACTATTCTGATAAAGGATTCACATCTAAATTATTCAGAATATAGTCCCGATTCAAGGCGCAAAGGAACACTTTCATTTGGAAGAATCAATGGTAGCATTTTACATCTCAGCAATGATTCGCTAAGCCTGCTTAAAAATAAATTCAGTGAAGTAAAGCTAACTTCACTCTTAATGGAACGTGGCCGTCTGGACGTAAGAATGAAATTCAATTTGCCAGACCCTGCCGGAGCATTCGAGTATTCAGGAAAATTGGGGAAACTTGATGCAGAAATGTTCAATTCGGCAATCAAGCCATTATCATTGATTGAAGTCAAATCAGGTTATATTAATAAGATGATTTTCAACGGTAGAGGAAGTATAAATGGTGTCAGAGGAAGTTTGACCTGTTATTATAATGATTTGAAGATTACGCTTTTAGAAAAAATTCAAAATTCTAGCCGTTTAAAACGAAAGGGTATCGCCTCTATTTTTGCCAATATTCTGATAATAAAGGACGATAATCCTATAAAGGGTCAGCCAGTTAGGGTCGCGGCATTTTCTTATTCCCGTCCAGATCGTTCATCATTCTTTAATATGATCTGGAAAGGATTTGCCGAAGCGCTATTAAATACCATCGGCTTTGACACTGTAACTCAGAATGAGATCGCAGCAAGGCTCAAGAAGATGGAGATTGAACGCAACAACAGGGAGGAAAGACGTGATGACAGGCTCAAGAAACGCGATATTCGAAGAATGAATAGAAATTAGACTGGACCGGGTCAAGCCCGGTCTGACTTCGGGTTAAGCCCGGTCTACAGGAAAATTCCATCCGTGTTCATCAGCAGAGCGGCCATATCTTAATTCATTCAGCGTATCAAGTACACGGTTTGAGAATACGCGTTTTGCCGGGTCAGGGAGTGTATAGAGTTCTCCTTCATACCCGATTTCAGCGATATGAGCAATTGTAGCGGCTGTACCAACACCAAACGCATCAGTAATGCGGCCTTCTTTAATTCCTTTGATTATCTCGTTAACTGAGATTCTGCGTTCTTCGATCCCGATGTTCCAATTTTTTGCCAAAGTTAAAACGGTATCACGGGTTACTCCTTTCAGAATGGTATCTCTTGTTAGTGGTGTAATCAATTTTCCATCCATCATGAACATAATATTGGCGGCTCCCAGTTCTTCAACATAGGCATGTTCTTTTGAATCCGTCCATATCAACTGGTCAAAACCTTCCTGAGTAGCTTTCATTGCCGGTAGCATAGCCCCACCGTAATTTCCTGCAGCTTTCGCAAAACCAAAACCACCATCGCATGCTCTTGAATAAAAGGTTTCAACTTTTACTTTAAGATTTTTTGAAAAATACGGGCCAACAGGGCCGGTTAAAACAATGTATTTATATGTATCTGAGGGTGTTACACCTAAAAAAGGATCGGTGGCAAACATGAATGGCCTAATATAAAGGCTATGATTTGCCTTAGAAGGCACCCAATCTCTGTCTAGATCAACCAGACTTGTAAGACTTTCTAAAAAGATATCAACCGGAAGTTCAGGCATGCATAAACGCTGTGCAGATAGATTAAAACGTTCTGCATTTTTATCAGGGCGGAAGATGCAGACTTTCCCATCAGCATGTTTGTATGCTTTAATACCTTCAAAAAATGATTGTCCGTAATGCAGCGCAGACATCGCCGGACTAACCCCGATTTCTCCGAAAGGCACAATCCTGAAGTCTTTCCATGCGCCATCACTATAATCCGCAATGAACATATGGTCGGAAAAGGTCTTTCCAAATGGTAAATTATTGAAATCAATATCAGCCAAACGTGACTGGGCTGTTTTTTTAATGGAAATATTTAATTTATTAGACACAGTATTTAATTTTAAATTAGGGAGGTAATTTACTGATTTTTGTTTGAAAATCGTATTGTAAGCAGCTTTTTGATCTCTTTATTTGAGCTTTCAGCTTTAGGCTTTCAACTTTCAGCCTAGCACTTAATACAGAATCCTGAACTTAATAGTATGTTCGATTAGTTTCAGAGCCTTCAACACTTTTTTATCATACTCATCACTTACATCAGTAATTACGTAGCCGATGCTTGGATTGGTCATCAGGTATTGACCCACAATATTGATATGATGATCAGCAAAAACCTTATTGATCTGAGCCATGATACCCGGCATATTTTTGTGAATATGAATCAGACGATGTGCTCCTGAAATTCGGGGAAGCTGAAGATTTGGAAAGTTTGCACTCACATAAGTGTGACCATGGTTAATAAAATTAATCATCCTTTTGGCAATAAATTCAGGATTCTTAGGGCTGTTCTTAGGGTCATCAAATATAACAATACCCATATCAGTACATAAACCATGGGATAGTTTAGGTTCGCTGTTTCCAAGATATCCAATCGTCTTCAACTTTACCGCTCGTTCCAGTTGTTCTCTTTCAAGGTGTTCACCGTTTGCCAGAAGCATCATACCCACATCAGGTACATATTTTTCTTCAAAAGTTTTTTTATGGCGGATAGAAAATCCATCCCTTTTTAAGGTCTGAATTGCCTGTTCAGGCACATCTCCAATTACAAGACAGAGAATCCTGTTTTTAGGATAGGAAATGGCTCTTGGTAAATTATTGACATACAGAAACTCGTCAAAACTAGGTGTCACGTGATCAGCTTTTTCCGCAACAGTTTTACGTTCAATATTCTCGGTGAAGGCATAGAATTTTTTGATCATCCCAAATTCCTTCAGCTGAAAATCGGAATGCCCATCGCCTATTCCATAAATATCACCCTTGAGGTCAAGCTCTTTCAACAGTTTCACCTTTCCTCCTTCATTGGAAAGCGGGTTATTTTCGTCATATCCTAAAATCTTCCCATTTTCATCGAAAACAAAATGATTGGCATAAATGTTTTCTTTACGGATATGATAGGGAAGTACTACAGGGGTAATAAATTCTTTAAATCCACCAGAAACAATCAGAACAGACTCTGCATGTTTTTTGAAGAATGTTTTATTCCGGGAGAAAGATGAAGAAACTTTCTTTTTCAGCAGACTAACTAACTGTTTTAGATGATCGCGGTTAGCCTCCAGAAGCTGAACTCGTCCAGTCAGGCTTTCACGGAACGACATTTTTCCTTCCATCGCCGCATTCGTCAGATCTTCAATTTTCTGATAGATCTTTTCCCGGTCGGGGTGATTCATTAATGAGATACGGGCTAGTTCATCTAATGCCTCTACCTGGGTAAATGTACTGTCGAAATCTATGATATAAAACTGCTTCAATGCTTTATGAATTAGGGTATTAACTATTTTTAAGATGTAGGCAAATTTCGCCGATGGATTCATCAACAGGTTTAAAATTTAAATTTAATGCCGTTTTGATTTTTTCATTCGAATACTTTTGTTTTTTAAATGCACTGCGAACAGTTTCTAAACTAAGACCGAAACGTTTTCCTGTCAATAATGTAATTACACTACTTCCTAACCATGCCATATACATCATCCAGGGTTTTAAGGATAACGCAGGAGGTTTTTTCCCGAATTTTAGGGCAATGCTCGAAAAGAATTCTTTATAAGTCAGATTTTCTGAATTGATAATGAAGCGTTCATCAGAGATATTGCTTTCCATTAAAAGGATCATGGCTTTGGCAACATCCGCAACATCCACATAGCCGCAACTCCCATCCGGAAAATAATTAAGACCGGTTCGGATAGATTCAAACAATTGTCCGCTACCTTCTTTACCCGCATTTTTGCCGATAATGATGGATGGATTTACTATGACTGCATTCAAACCTTCTGCTGCCGCTCTGAAAACCTCCATCTCACTTTTATATTTCGATATTGAATAGGAACTCTGACCAGCTCCAAACTCCCAATGATTCTTTTCTGTAATTAGATTTCCCTTTTTACTATCACCAAGCGCCGAAATTGAACTGACATGTAAAAAACGGCGAATATTTTTTTCCATACAGACATTCAAAAGATTCGCAGTCCCTTCCACATTCACTTTCATCATCTCCTTTTTGTCTTTATGGTGGAAGGATATTAGCGCAGCACAATGATATACACGACTGACCCCATCCATGGCCTCACTCAGCGCAAAATAATCGAGGATGTCTGCACTAAACCACTCAATATCTTTTTTATCTACTAAAATTTGGGGTATCCGCGATTTATCCCGCTTGATTGCTCTGATTTTTTCTCCACTGAGCAACAATTGGCTGATTAATTCTGAACCTAAAAAACCGGTAGCGCCGGTAACTAAAATCATCGGGATGAATTTTTTTAAATGCTTTCAAAAGTAACTGAATAAACTGATATTTGTCTTGAGTCTGTTCTCAATTATCTGATTCTTCTTCAATTTTGCTTAAAACAAAATTAATCGGGGACTGTTCAATTTTAAAACTGTTAATTAATTTACAGGAACAAATATTATGTCTTTATCCGATTTCCTTAGTCCGGTTGATTTCGATTCCATTAGCCCAGAAAGCGGTTTTTTTACCAGTCACCTGGGGTCTAAAGTTGTGGCCTACCAGGATAATTTTCCGGATCTTGACAGTGGTCTTTTTGATATTGCCCTGATTGGTGTCATGGAAGACCGGAATTCTATCAACAATATAGGTACAGCCTTGGCTCCGGACACTTTCAGACAAATGTTTTATGAGCTGAATGAAGGTAATTATACTACCCGTATCGTTGATCTAGGAAATATTCGCGCCGGGCATAAGGTCTCAGACACGTATGTTGCTTTGAAATTGCTTGTTGCTGAGTTGATCAAAAAGAACATTTTACCGGTGATTATAGGCGGTGGTCAGGATCTTACTTATGCTCAGTTTATGGCTTATGAAGAGCTGGAGCAGAAAGTTGACCTGCTGGTGGTAGATTCGCATTTCGACCTTGATGATAATATCGACGGCACAATTGAGACCACTTCAATTTCTTATCTCAATAAAATCTTTTTACACGAACCAAATTTCCTTTTCAACTTCAGTAACATTGGATATCAGACTTTCTATGTTAATCAGGAAAGCCTTAAACTGATGGATAAGCTATATTTTGATGTACATCGCCTCGGTGATTTTTCGGGGAATATCAATCTTGCTGAGCCCGTAATCCGAAATGCGAATATGATCAGTTTTGATATTTCTGCGATTCGTTCATCAGATGCTGCCGGCAATGCCAATGCTACACCCAATGGATTTTACGGAGAGAATGCCTGCCAGATCGCAAGGTATGCCGGAATGAATGATAAGCTTTCCTCAATTGGCTTCTACGAATATAATCCCGGCTATGATTTGAACGGTCAGACAGCAATGTTACTGGCTCAGATGATTTGGTATTTTATAGATGGATTTTATAACCGGAAGAAGGAATTCCCTTTATTGCCAAAATCACAATACATCATATATAGAGCCGGACTCAAGGATGGTACTCATGAGCTGGTCTTTGTCAAAAGCAAAAAATCAGATCGCTGGTGGATGCAGGTACCCTATCCTGCAGGTAAATCCAAAAATGAAAGACATCATCTGGTGCCATGCCGCTATGAAGATTATCAGACAGCCAATTTGGGTGAGATGCCGGATTTATGGTGGAGGACGTATCAGAAACTGATTTAACTGATGGGTTGCCTGTTGCCTGTTATCTGTTAACAGACTGTCCGTATCGGACTTCTACTTAGCCAGACAACAGATAACAGACAACAGATAACATTTTCTCTTTTCAAAATTATCTATATCTTCATTCAAATTCAGAACTTCGACCATGCTACTCCTCGGTATTGACCTCGGCACATCATCAATCAAAGTATCGGTTATTGATTCTCAAAATCAAAAATGCCTATGTACTGTTCAATATCCTGAAACTGAATCGGCAATCATTGCTGAACAACCCGGATGGGCAGAGCAATCTCCTGATATATGGTGGGAAAATGTTCAACAGGCAATCATTAAGGCGAATTCTTTAGGATCGTACGACCCATTGGCTATCGGTGCAATTGGAATTGCTTACCAAATGCACGGATTGGTATTGATCGATAAGCAGCAGAATCCACTCCGTAATTCGATCATCTGGTGCGACAGCAGAGCAGTTGAGATTGGAAACAAGGCATCTCAGGCGATTGGTGAACAAAAATGTCTGAGTGATTTGCTTAATTCGCCGGGAAACTTTACTGCTTCAAAGCTGGCCTGGGTTAAACAAAATGAGCCGGAGGTTTTCGAAAAGATTCACAAAGTTATGCTTCCCGGAGATTTTATTGGGATGAAGCTCAGCGGAGAAGTCAGTATCAGCGTTTCCTCACTTTCTGAAGGTGTGTTCTGGGATTTTACTAGGAATGAGCTTTCGAAAGAAGTCTTAAACTATTTTGGTTTTCCTGAAGATATTTTCCCTGAGATTCAGCCTGTATTTTCAGATCATGGCCGACTGAGCAGAGAAATTGCTGCTAAACTTTCATTAAAATCGGATATTCCGGTAACATATAAAGCTGGGGATCAGCCCAATAATGCTCTTTCTCTAAATGTTTTAAAACCGGGCGAGGTAGCTGCCAATGGGGGAACTTCAGGCGTAATTTATGGGGTCTCAGATCAGCTGACTTTTGATCAGCAATCGCGTATCAACAGCTTTGCGCATGTTAATTTTTCGGAAGAACAAAAACGAATTGGAGTGCTTCTTTGTATCAATGGAACCGGTATTCTAAATCGCTGGACTAGAGATGTGATTGCACCAGGACTTGCATATGTTACTATGAATACTGAGGCCTCAGCAATTAAGGTGGGCAGTAATGGATTAAGAATTTTGCCTTTTGGAAATGGTGCGGAACGGATGTTGAACAATAAGAATGTTGGTGCCCACTTCCATAATATCGATTTGAATCTGCATAGCCGAGCTCATATTTTCAGAGCTGTCCAGGAAGGTATTGCCTTTTCTTTTCGTTACGGACTAGACATTATGCGTGAGAATGGCATGAAACCCGGAATCATCCGTGCAGGGAAAACGAATATGTTTTCAAGTGAACTTTTTATTGAAGCATTTGTCAATGCCTGCGGTGTTCCAGTAGAACTTTACAGCAATGAAGGTAGTATCGGAGCTGCAATTGGTGCTGGAATTGGTGCTGGTGAATTCAGTACTGACAATGCATTTTCAAATTTGAAAACATTGCGTATTATTGAACCGCAAAAATCAATGGAATACGAGGCCATTTACCAGGATTGGAAGGAATTGTTACTCGGGCATTTATAGGCTTGTACTGCTTTACTCCGTCATTTCGACAAGCGACTAAAATCGTAATTATGTATTGATATGATGCCGTGCGGAGGGATCTGTTGCTAAAGAGCATGTACTTAAAATCAATGCTTTGTTTTAAGTTAGAGATACTTCTATTAGGATGCCGGTTAGTTCCTGGATATTACTACTCCGCCCAAGGCTGATGACAATTCTATCTCCCTCTCCCAAAATTATAATCAGCAAATCTTATAAACTGCTTCCAATCATAAACTGTCAGATCATGTTTGCCCTCTCGGTTATGATAGGCTAAGGGGGATTCAATTATAGGCATATTTAATCCCGGTGGAGCATCTGGTAGTTTAGAATTTAAGCCATATAAAGCATACACTTCCTCTGCATTTTTCAAAGCTAGAAAAGTACCTTTTGGATCTGCCCAAAGATCTTCGGAAGCACTGGTTGCATAAACCGGCCTAGGTGCGATCAGAGAAATCAGCATGTGCTGATCAACCGGTAAAAGTTCTTCATGGCCGTTGTATTTTTTATAATTTGTATTGAACCAATGTGGAAATGAAGTATTGATCCTGTTTATTCTTTCTCCAAATTGTCTCCGGGCAAGGGCTGCACCTGTACTTCCTGAACAATTAGTGATACAAATAGCAAAGCGCTGATCTTGAGCAGCTGCCCATAAAGAGGCCTTCCCGCCCCGCGAATGTCCGACAAGGGCTACTCTTTTTTTATCGACCTGCGGATCGGATTCAAAATAATCCATCACCCGACTAGCACCCCAGCCCCAAGCACCAATGGCACGCATTCCATTATCGGCATTCAACTGTTCGGGGAATAATTGTAAGACGCCATTCATAAATTCATCCTTATTATCGGGCGCCAAGTCACTTACATGAAATGCTGCGATCGCATACCCGCTTTCAATGACTAGCTCTGCAGGCCAGAATTCACTTATTACCCCTCGTCTAGGATCCGTATTCTCCTTGCCACGATTGTTGATCAGTAAAAATACAGGAGCCGGCTTTAGTACATTATTGGGAATAAATAGAACCAGATTGATCTTCACACTTTTATTCTTGTTGAACACCTCAATTGAAACTTCTTTCCGGTTCGCTTTGCCATTCATGCTGTTTTTATCTTCATTCAGGACTGAAAACTTGATTTCTTCGAAGGATTTAGGTACCTGTCCGTAAATATTCTCTTCGAACAAAGTCAGCACTTCCGGTCTTCTTATCTTTTCCCAATCTTTCTTAGTTTTTATTGTTTTGTTAGCAATTGATTTAAGCACATCCGGAAGGGTATAGGCAGGCACTTTCGACTCATCATAGTTTGATTCTTCATGATTTTGGGCATGAAGTTGAAAGATGATGAAAAGGGCAAGGAAAGTGAGGACGTATGCTTTCATGAGGAGGTTCTATTTTGGTACTGGTTGGGATGATAAATCTGTTTTATAAATATAGGTTTTTGCAGGAGAACTGAAATTTTCTGAATTGACGTCATACCGATGAGCGAGTATACTTTTTTTCTATTTCTGAATTTTGACGCGAAGAGGGATCTGTTGCCGAGAAGTACATTCAAAAATAGTTCTATGTGTATAGGTTTAAGATCCCTCACTACGTTCGGGATGACTTACCATCATTTGTGGTGTTGCTTTTAACATTCAAAAGATTAGTTTTTTAATTTTCTCCAATTATTATTTTATTCTATAAATTCGGGGACAAAAATTTTTACAATGGCAAACATCACAACAGGAGACAAAGAATTTTTCAAAGGTATAGGTCAAATACAATATGAGGGCCCCGAATCCAATAATCCACTGGCTTTTCGCTGGTATGATGAGAACAAGATCATTGCCGGTAAAACGATGAAGGATACCCTGCGTTTTGCCTGTGCTTATTGGCATTCATTCGTTGGAAATGGCGCCGATCCTTTTGGTGAACCGACCCATATTTTTCCATGGGATGCCAAAGCTGATGCTGTTGATCGCGCAAAGGATAAGATGGATGCGGCCTTTGAATTTATCACCAAAATGAATTTGCCGTATTACTGTTTCCATGATGTGGATGTGGTAGATTATGGCAATGATATTTTAGAAAATGAACGCCGTTTACAAGCACTTACAGCTTATGCAAAAGAGAAGCAGCGGGCTAGCGGAGTGAAATTATTATGGGGAACTGCCAATCTTTTTTCGCATCGCAGATACATGAACGGAGCATCCACTAACCCTGATTTTCATGTACTAACACATGCAGGGGCACAAGTTAAGGCTGCTCTAGATGCCACCATTGCTCTGAACGGTGAGAATTACGTATTCTGGGGTGGTCGTGAAGGATACATGAGTCTGCTGAATACTAATATGAAACGTGAGCAGGAGCATCTCGCAAAATTTCTGCATATAGCTAAAGATTATGCGCGTAAAAACGGATTTAAAGGTACTTTCTTTATTGAGCCTAAACCTTGCGAGCCAAGTAAACATCAATACGATTACGATGCAGCTACTGTAATCAGTTTCTTGCGTCAATTTGATTTGATGGATGATTTTAAACTGAATATTGAGGTAAACCACGCCACACTTGCAGGCCATACCTTTCAGCATGAATTGCAGGTAAGTGCCGATGCGGGATTACTTGGATCAATTGATGCGAACCGTGGCGATTATCAGAACGGATGGGATACTGACCAGTTTCCAAATAATATTAATGAACTAACTGAGGCTATGCTGGTGATTATTGAAGCCGGAGGTTTTGGTGGTGGCGGTATTAATTTTGATGCTAAGATTCGAAGAAACTCAACTGACCCATCTGACTTATTTTATGCTCATATCGGCGGTATGGACACCTTTGCCCGTGCTTTGATTGCTGCAGATAATATGCTAAAACACTCTGATTATAAAAAGATTCGTACAGATCGCTATGCCTCTTTTGATTCAGGGAAAGGCAAAGATTTTGAAGCAGGAAAGCTGAATCTGGAAGATTTGAGAAATCTTGCTGTTGAAATGGGCGAGCCTGAAGTAAGGAGTGGTAAGCAGGAATATTTGGAGAATTTGGTGAATAGGTATATTTGATGATGTAGAATTAATTGGCGCAAGTATTTTGGCAGTAATCTTATATATTGATTTCATTGATGTTATCATTTGATATTATCAAATATATTGATCTATACTGCCAACAGAATGCATAGTACCAATCAAAGTGATAGGAATATTATCTTCCAATTGAAAGGTGAATTTTACTTTAGGCTTTGTTAGAAAAGAGGGTATCAGCGCTTACTTATTTTATTAGATGAAATAGTTTTTTGAAGGCTGGATTTAAACCTACCGATATCAGCATTTCTTTTTTGGGCATGCTTTTGACTTACGCCGCTATTTACTCGTTTTCTCCACAAGTTAAAACTTGTACGTTTTAACTCTTTTCGCATAAGTGCAATTACATCAGCTTCAGAAAAATCAAACTGAATTTTAATGGCTTCAAATGGGGTTCTGTCTTCCCATGCCATTTCAATGATCCTGTCAATATCTTTTTGTTCCATCAATATTTAGAATGAAGTCCGTTTCCAATTAACGGTAACATCTGAGCCTTCAGCAAGAATAACCGAATGAGGTTTTTGATTAATTAAAAAGGAGAAATCGTTTCCATACATTGTTGTAAAGTCGCAATGGATTGAATAATCTATCACCTTGTTCACCTGCCATCTGGGGTGATTCACTTTATATTCCTGAGAGTGCTGGCTATTTATTTTGGTATAGCCGTAGTAATGTTCAAAGATGAATTCCTCAATACTCCCCGGTAACATTGCACCCTGTTCTTTTGAAGAATTTACGGCTACATGATTCCATTCTTTATTTATTTTCCATTCATACTTTATGTTTTTGTTAGATTCAGTATTTTCTATTAAACTTTTTGTTGGAATGGCAATATAATGTTCTTTATATAATTTATTTGCAAGCCATGCCACCATTTTGTAAGGAACAGTTTCATTTATAAAGACTACGCCTCTCTTAATGTTATCTCCATCAACCCGCTTTACATAAAACCTCAGATTTATTTCTTCGAATGTTCCTAAAAAAGGGATGGGAATATTAAATAAGCTTGTTTTTTTGAACATAAAACCAACCAGACTCACAAATGTTTTATTATCGTAAAAATCCAGTTCAACACCATTTGGCAGATACGGTTTTAGTACCTCAGGGTCAAGTTCATAATTGGCCATTATTAAATTTTCCCAGCGGGCTGATAGAAAGGTATCTGTCATTTTATTTTCAAAAGTTGATATAAAGATTGATTTGGGATTACAGCAATGTGTTGTTCTTTTCTTTGGTGGTTTTCATTTGAATAATATCCACTAAAAAAGCAAATGCCATTGAAAAATAGATATATCCTTTTGGTATCTCAAATTGAAATCCTTCTGCTAATAGAGAAACGCCAATAATCATCAAAAAGCATAATGCCAAGATTTTAAAAGATGGGTGTATCCGAATGAAATCACTGATTGGTTTAGAAGCAATAAGCATAATTATAACAGTTACTATCACTGCGGTATACATTACCCAAAGTTCTTCAACCATGCCCACGGCGGTAATGATAGAGTCTATGGAAAACACTAAATCTAGAATAATAACTTCTGTTAATAATTTTCCAAAATTCTTTACTTGGGCAGTTTTGGTATTTTTGTTATTAACTATTTCTGTTTTAAGATAGATTTCTTTCGTGCTCTTATAAATTAAAAATAGTCCACCAAATATCAAAATTAATCCCTTCCCAGAAAAGTTAGTTTCAAATAATGTGAACAAAGTTTGGTCAAGTTTTAATATCCACGAAATAAAGGCTAATAAACAAAGTCTCATTGCCATTGCTAGGCCAATGCCCCAATTCCGTAGTTTTTTTCTTTCATTTTCTGGAAGCTTGTCAGCCAAAATCGAAATGAAAATAATATTGTCTATACCTAGAATTACTTCTAACGCTATTAGAGAAAGTAAAGGAATTATTGAGTCAAGCATGTTAGGGTTTTTATAAAATTATTTTTTTTAGTGTGTGTTAAGATTAAATGGTAGTGGCTGGGAATTATTCATCTAATTTCATTTCGTAATTAGTACTACGACCTCCTTGTTCACTTTTTCCCAAAATTCCTTTTTCAATCAAGTCTTGAATGTCGCGCAAAGCAGTGTCTTGTGAGCAGTTTCCAATCTTTGCCCATTTTGTAGTGTTTAGTACGCCTTCAAAGTCGTCCATTAGCATGTTTAGAATTTTTCTTTGTCTGTCATTTATGCTAATTCTTGAGTATTTTATCCAGAAAGAGTGTTTAGATATTATTTTCTCAAAGAGTTTTTCAGAATTCTCAATGGTGTTTAATAAACAATTCAAAAACCATTCTAGCCATTTTGTAATATCTAAACCGCTTTTTTGAGTCGTTTCCAATATGTCATAATAGGAATTCTGTTCTTTCCGTATTTGTGTCGACATACTGTAAAATCTGTAAGATAGCTCGTCAGAACGAGCCAGTACCATATCACTTAGTGCCCTTGAAATTCTTCCATTTCCATCTTCAAAGGGGTGGATTGTCAAGAACCATAAATGCGCAATGGCAGCTTTCAGCACCAAGTCAGTATTTTGCTCCATATTAAACCAATCCAGAAAAATCCGCATTTCATTATCAATTTGAGTTGCAGGTAGAGCTTTGTAATGAACTTTCTCTTTTCCTAACGCTCCTGAAACAACTTGCATTGGTCCTGTGGAATCGTCACGCCAGTTTCCTGTAATAATTTTGTACATTCCACTTTGCCCAGTTGGGAAAAGTGCGGCTTGCCATGAAAACAGTCGTTCTTTACTCAGTTTTTCGTTGAAATTCCTCGTTGCATCAACCATCAAATCAACTATCCCGTCAACATTGCGTTCAGAATAAACTAATCCTGATATATCTAATCCTAGACGTCTCGCAATTGACGACCTTACTTGTGCTTTGTCAAGGATTTCACCCTCAATTTCAGTCGATTTAATAATCTCCATTGTTAATATTTCAAGATTTGCTTCGTTGCGAAGTTCAAATCCCAAAGTTCCCATTTTACCAATTAACTTGCCTTGACGGTTTCTTACATAAGAAAGCAATGGCAAAAGTTTCTCACTATTCCATTCAAAGATTGGCCAATTTTGATGATTGTATAAATACAAATCTGTTTTATCTCCGCTAATTATGCGTCTAATATAGTATTTATTCTCCGCATGATAAAATTATCTCCGCAAAATATGCAAGCAATATGGTATTTATTCTCCGCAAGATCATAATTAACTTGCCACTAAGGTTTTTTGTCCAAAAACGCTCCTGTCCGTCGAGTTAAGCGCAGCGTCTCTACGGATTTTTCAATAAAAAAGAGTCTTCAGACTCGCTTACAAAAATTATTTTTTTAATTAACCATTAACGGTTTAATAATTTGCTTTATAAATATTGAGTTTTTTAAGATAAAGTACTCCCAAAAACACATTGAATCTAGTTATTGCATCATTTCTAGCGTATAAGCGTGACTCCCAATTGACTAGTGTCCGATAAAGATTTTATATTTTGACCCCGAAGGTGATTGTATGTGGGAACATTGAATACATACGACCACCTTCGGGGTCGGGAAAAAGGTTAAATGGAATTTACTATAAACATGTGACCACCTTCGGGGTCAAAGTAATGATATTTTATGCTGGGGCTTGCTTTTTGTCGTCTTAAACCGGCTGAATAGGTTAGCATCAGCAAGGTCTTATGCTTTAAATTTCTTGGCGTGTTGATGATCTTACTGACTTCTTCTTTGGACAGAATAATGGGTAGTTTTTTTTCACGTCTTGGACGGGGAATATCAATGCCATCCCACTCTCTTTTTAACACTTGACAAAAAAGGATTTTCAAGGCACTGATTGTTTGATTCATCCATGATTTACTGAGTTTTGATACGGTCAGTTTGTACTGGATGTATTCCCTGATTTGATCCATACTCAATAAATCCGGGGAGGTCTGATAATGTTTAGAAAGGCATACCAGACATTCAATGTAAGTGGCTATGGTATTCTTACTGTAGCCCTTAAGCTGCATCTGCTGAATCATTTTGTTCTTTAATTCACTCATGATCGTATGTTTTAGGTTTTACATACTATAAAGTTCAGAACAAAATGTTAGGTACGTATGGGAGCTACCACTGTAAGCGGTTTAGTTCAACTTACTTATTGCTGCCACATACCTTCCACAAGCCCACAAAATCCCGCGGTATTGTGGATCTTTTATCATCATTTATCTAAATATGCTGATTATAAGCCTTATAATCAAAGCCCTTGTCTTAAAATGACCTAACACAGCTCACTATTCTTGCCTTTTCCCATCCTTCCAGCTATATTCGAATATTAAACCTGTCATTATAAATTGTGAGCATCCTCAATCTCATCCACAACACTCCACTCATTTTTCTGGATAGGATCAGCGCCGGTCTTTGTGGAAAAATCTATGCCAAGGCTGAACATCTTCAACCCGGAGGAAGTGTCAAAGACCGGGCAGCATATCAGATTATTCTGGATGCTTATGAGAATGGTACTTTAAGAAAAGGACAAACGGTAGTCGAAATGACTAGTGGGAATATGGGTGCCGGACTGGCTTTGGTTTGCCGGCAGTTTGGCAATCCCTTTATAGCTGTGATGTCTGAAGGGAACAGTCCAGAACGCAGAAAAATCCTAAGTGCTTTTGGAGCAGAAATTGTTCTTACAAAGCAAGTCGACGGAAGTCCCGGAATGGTAACCGGTGCAGATATTAGCCTTGCTATGGAAAAGGCGAAAGAAATTGCTCGTGATAGAAAGGCATTTTATGTAGATCAGTTCAATAATCCGTCAGGCATAAAGGCGCATTTTATGCACACCGGACCTGAAATTCTCCGAGATTTACCTCAAATCGATGTTTTTATGGCCTCAGTGGGGAGTGCAGGTACATTCATCGGGACTTCTAAATACCTAAAATCAGTCAATTCAAACATTAAATGTATTTCAGTCGAGCCCGAAAAAGCAGCAATTCTGAAAACTGGAAAGGTGGATGATCCTAAGCATATTATTCAAGGTACAGCTTATGGATTAATCCCCCCGCATTGGGATACGAACTTGGT
>JBDNGV010000080.1:0-5639 GCA_041689125.1 Daejeonella sp. | reverse complement strand
CAAAATATCATATTACTAACAATTCAATCACTATAAAAAACATGAGCCTCACAACAGAGACTCTATAAAAACTGAATTCTGCAAAATTATCAGATATTATTCATAAATCAATGATTTAAATGAATCAGTATTGAATATTCTGCAATTTAAAATTACATTTTCAAGGCAGGGATTAATACCCCCAACATTGCCTCTAAGTTAAGCTTTTGAAAAAGAAGCTGAGTGCTTTTAACTATTTTTAACAGATGCTTTTACTAAGTTTGCAGCATACAATCAGCGAAAAAAATAAAAGATGTCAAACCTGCTCACAAAGAATAGCAACGCCTTGCGGCTTTTGATGACCGAGGATCTTTATATTCTGCCTGAAAATGGGAGGCTTTCTCCCATTAAAGCAGCGCAATTACCAGCAATAACAAATCAATTACCCGGCGATGTTCTAGTCCAAGAGATTCCAGAAACTCCGGTTCAGGAAGCGAAGAAAGCATTGCCAGAAAAATCTGCTGAAGATCAAAAAATCAAAGAGTTTGCCTACCTAGGTGAAAACAATAAATATTTTATGATCCTGATTGATGAGCCTAAACAGAAGGATATCAGCAGCATTGACAAAGAAACTCTGCTTAAAATCATGTCTGCAAAAGGCATGGAGTTACGCGACCTGGCAGTACTCAACCTGAATCAATATCCGGGAGTAACCTATACTGATCTGCAAGAATTCTTTAGTTTCAATAAAATAACATTGTTTGGAATTGACCCTCAAAAGATTGCGTTATCAGCACAGAGTTCGAACCAAATCGTTAAACTAGAAAGTGCAAAGATTCTCTGTACCTACAGCATCGATGAGATGATTAGGGATACTAATAAAAAAAGGGAATTTTGGAATGTGATGAAAGACTTTTAAGATGGAACTAGTTTTTGCAAGCAGTAATGAGCATAAGATAACTGAGATCCGAGCAATTGTGGGTACAGATATAGTATTGAAAAGCCTAAATGATATTGCTTGCTTTGATGATATTCCAGAAACTGGAAGCACCTTTGCAGAAAACGCAGGTCAAAAGAGCAGGTATATTTTTGATCGCTATGCATGTAATTGCTTCGCTGATGACTCGGGGCTAGAGATTGATGCTCTGAATGGTGAGCCCGGGGTCTATTCCGCCCGTTACTCAGGTAACCGGGATTTCCAGGAGAATATGCAATTGGTTTTGGATAGGCTTGAGGGACATAAAAACCGCATTGCCCGTTTCAAAACTGTTATTTCCCTAATTCTAAATGGCAAAGAACAGCTCTTTGAAGGAAGTATTGAAGGAAAGATTACGTTAAAACGATCCGGAAGCAAGGGTTTTGGCTATGATCCCATTTTTCAGCCTGATGGCTATAAGATTAGTTTCGCTGAAATGAATCCTACCGAAAAGAACGGAATCAGCCATCGGGCCATTGCAATCAAGAAACTGATCACTTTCCTTAAAACACAAATTTAGTTCTATTGTTTACGTACAGGCTGTTTAGCAGGCGTTTTAACTTGCTCCTTACCCTTAAGAGGGCGTTCTTCCTTGGTTTGCGTTTTTACCGAGGCTTTGGCCGGTGTTTTAGCCGGAACTTTTTTAGCAACATCCGACTTTTTACCCTCTTTCGCCAACTGCGGAATAATCTCTTCCTTAGATTTAGGACGATCTCTAGGCTTCCATATAAAGCCCTTTAAAACCTTCTCTTCCTCTTTGAGATCTGCCATGGGCGTAACAGAGGCATCAACAGATCTGATTGCAGTGATGCTCTGAAGCTTACCATCCTTGAGCATAAGTTTTAAACGACCGCTAACCAAATGGTTCAATCCACTGTAAGCAGAATCCTCTTTGAGGTAATAAATACTTTCTGCATTCCCATCCACAAACATGCTGTTTAGCTTATTATCTTTGAAATGGCCATTAATCACTTTGCCCTTTATTTGATTAAAATTTGTTGAGTCGGCATCTTCTGTGTTAACAATGAAGCTGTTATGCTGTAACAACATATTGTCCATTTTCTTATTCTTCATTTGCAAATAAACTGTATCACCCGAAAGCTGAGAGCCCTGAGCCCAAATCATTGGGTTTACATAGCATCTTACAGTTGAATCAGAATAACTGAAGAACATAGAATCTGCCCTGGCCTGCAAATCCGACTTAAATATTTTTGCATGATGATAGGCGATCACAATCCTTGATTTCGCGGTATCTGTTGAAACCGTATCTACAGTTAATTCCGGTGCTTTTATTGTATCTGATTTACCTTTTTCAGTTGAGCTTTCAATTTTACCTGCCTTTTTACCTGTCTTTGATTTGGACGGCGGCTTCTGATCAGATTTTTCTATCAGTATTTCCTTATCTGGAGGACTAGTTTCCTTAATCGGAGGGCTAATCTTTTTATCAGGAAGGCTAAGTATCTTGTCCGGAGGACTAATTTCTTTTTCGGGTAGCTTTATTTTCCCGGGAGTTTTAAGAGAGTCGGGGGCATCAGAAGTTTTATCGGGGACAATTACCTCTCGTATATTTGCCTGATCATCGGGCATTTTTTGCGTGACTTCTGCCGGTTCTTCCTTTGCAGCAAGTTGATCGTCCGGAATCATTTCTTCCTTCTTGTACGGAATCAGATCGCGGGTAAAAACCACCTTGCTAAACAAGGTATCCGCAGTCATCCAGATAGAATCAACCTTTGAAGAATCAGATTCTGAAATAATTACCACATAGGGGTTTATCGTTACCAGAATACTTTCATCAGCCTTCTTATAAAATCCTACCCCTCCTCTAAGCTGAGCCTTTTCAGCAGTATCCACAAAGAATACATTCCCAATCGCTCTGCCATAACCCGCTTTGCGATCATAAAAAAGACTGTCGCCGGTTAGTGATTTACTGCCCTGGGTATATAGATTTTTCTTGCCGAAACGGGCCTGATCACTTACAGTATTATAGGTTCCATTTTCGGTATAAAGTGTATCATCCTTGCCATAAATATGCGTAGGACCATAAAAATAAGCAATCTTGGAAGTAGAATTATATCGGAGTGTATCGGTTTTAATCAATACATCCGGTGAAGTAAGAATCACATCATATCTGAAATAGGCATCTCTTGACGTTTCGAAATAATAGCCGTTCTTACTGGTCAACACATTTTTACCATTCACTACCTTGCCTCCACCCGTATAGGTTCCGATCTTGGTTGTCATGTTATAGGTAAAATAATTGGTAGTTAATGTAGCATCCCCGTCTATTAACCTTACATTGTTGGTAAGAATTGCCAGTTTGGTATTTCCATCGTAGTTCAGATGGTCTGAATAGATGACTGTGCCGGATGGCTGCGTGATGACCACATGCCCAAAGGCCTCAAACGTATTTGCAGCTTGATTAAAATCAGCACTGTCTGAAGCCAGAGTTGAACCATCATGTACAAATACCGGACGGATGATTCTTGTAAAACCGGAAGACTGGAAGCCCTTGACCAATTCGGATGACCTGATCTCAATCTGCCGCCCTTGAGCATGGACTACCACCGATAGAATTGAAAACAGAATTGAAAATAGGACTTTCCTCACCTTACAAAAATAGTTTTTTGGCTAAGGATTTTAATTAAATAATTTTGTGCTTATGGAAGCCCTTAGCCGACTGCAATCATTCATCAAACAGCATGCCCTTTTTTTAAGTAAAGAGCGTGTTCTGCTTGCTGTAAGCGCCGGCCGTGACTCTGTATTGATGTCCCATTTGTTTAAAGCTGCCGGATATCATATTGGTATTGCACACTGCAACTTCAACCTGAGAGGAACAGAATCTGAGCTGGATGAGCGTTTCACAGAAGAGCTAGCTAATGAACTGGATGTGCCATTTTTTACCAGCCGTTTTGATACACAGGACTATGCCGCTGCCAATCATATTTCTATTCAAATGGCTGCAAGAGAGTTGCGCTACGAATGGCTGGAAAAGATTAGGAAGGAGTTCGACTTCCAGGTTATTGCCATGGCCCATCATCAAAATGATGTGATTGAAACGATGCTTCTGAACTTAACCCGCGGGACAGGTATTTCAGGATTGCATGGCATTTTGCCAAAAAAAGGGAAACTCATCCGTCCACTTTTGTTTTTAACCCGCGATGAGATCAATGATCTGGTGCTCAATTCAGGTTATGCGTACCGGGAAGACCAGTCAAACTTATCTGTTAAATATTCAAGAAATAAACTCCGATTGGAGGTAATTCCTGTTCTGAAAGAACTTAATCCCGCACTTGAGCAAACATTTGAAGCAAACAGAAAGCGTTTTGCAGAACTTGAGATCTTACTAAATCTGCGTGTGCAGGAAATCAGGGAGCACTTGTTTATTAAGCTTGCTGATGAGGAGTTTGAAATCAGTATTGCCGAATTAAAAAAATTAATTCCTTTAAATACGCTACTTTATGGCCTGTTCCATGCTTATGGTTTTACAGAAACAGTTCTTGCAGATTTGGCAAATGCGTGGGATGGAAATCCTGGAAAAGTATTCCACTCTGCTAGTCACCAATTACTTGTAGACCGCGGACGCATTATCCTAAGCCAAATTGACCCGATAGCACCTGAAGATGTTTTCCTTGAATCAGGAACATTGATTTGCAGTTGGAATAAACAGAAATTCAGTAGTAAAATTATTCCAATCAGTGAGTTTGAATTAAGCAGGGATGAAAACATCGCCCAGCTGGACTGTGATTTGCTCGGTTTTCCGCTAAAATTAAGGAGCTGGAAAAGCGGTGATCACTTTCAGCCCCTAGGCTTAAAACAGAAAAAGAAACTGAGTGATTTTTTTGTCGACAGGAAGATCAGCTTAAACCATAAAAAGGACATCGGGATCCTGGTAAATAATAAGGATGATATTTTGTGGGTAGCCGGTTTGCGAATTGATGAGCGCTATAAAATTAACTCCAACACAAAAAAAGTTTTTATCTTAGAACAATTGATCTGAAATGGAAGAAAACCAAGCAGCTTTCGTAGAAAAACAATATTTGGGTCGTGATTACAGTCGAATTAGTATCCGGATGGTGCTGGCTATGTTTTGTTTTGGGGCTTACTGCCTTTCTGGAAGTCAGGGTCAGAATGCAGAACTTTTCTTGGTTGTAGGCTTCGGTATCTTAATTGGCTCAGTAATCATGATGTTTTTATTGCATTATAAAACCACAGTATATAATAAAAGTATTGTTCTTGATGGTATCTGGACCACTAAAATGGTGAAGATCGACCTGAACAGTATCGTTAAAGTAGAGTCTGTACCTTATAGTTCTTACATGTTAAATAACCCGGTTTACAACCTTCACCAAAAGGGAACAGTTCATTTTTATGCCGGGGGGAAAGATGCTGTTAGTCTCACTGACCGCGACGGATTGAAATATATTATTGGGACGCACCGGCAGGCGGAGTTGGAGAAGAGTATTAAGGGGGAGATGGGGAAGTAGGGTAGGAGGTTAGTTGGTTAGGTGTTTAGGCGGTTGGCTGGCATCGGTTGTATGTTGTCAGGATGTAAAGGTAAATGTCATTTAAACATTCATAGCACAGGAGGGAACTTAATGCCATTTAGAAGCATTTTTCAATTGTAAATTATTCATTTCTACTTTACGGCTATTTAATATGTTTCACGCTTCAACGTCATTTCGAT
>JBDNGV010000079.1:0-5667 GCA_041689125.1 Daejeonella sp. | reverse complement strand
TTGAGGAGTCCGAAGACTCCTCTTCATTTGACAATCCGTAGAGACGCTTCGCTTAACTCTACAGAGCGGGTGGCCACAAATCCCATATACACCATACTATTACCCTTCATGGGGTGGCCAAAAACCTCCAATCTCAATCATACTTAAATTAATTAAAAAATAAACCCACAACTATTTGATATTTAACAAGACTTTCCTATCTTTGCCCTCCCTTTAAAGGGGTTTACTATGTCTTGAACGAAGCCCTACTGCTTCGATGGACACAAATTGATTAAAGAAAATGTCAGGAATTATTGGAAAAAAAGTAGGAATGACCAGCATATTCGATGCTGACGGGAAAAACATCCCGTGTACAGTTATCGAAGCTGGCCCATGCGTAGTTACTCAACTACGTACCGTCGATACAGACGGCTACAGCGCAGTTCAGTTAGCTTTCGACGACAAGAAAGAGAAAAACACGACAGGATCATTAAAAGGACATTTCGCAAAAGCTAAAACAACTCCAAAGCGTAAGCTGGTTGAGTTTAAAACTTTTGAAGACGAGAAATCTTTGGGTGATGTAGTGAGTGTTGAGATCTTCGCCGAAGGTGATTTTGTCGATGTAGTTGGTACCTCAAAAGGTAAAGGTTTTCAGGGTGTTGTAAAACGTCATGGATTTGGTGGTGTGGGTGGTCAAACTCACGGTCAGCACAACCGCTTAAGAGCTCCGGGTTCACTGGGTGCTTCTTCATGGCCTTCACGTGTATTCAAAGGAATGCGCATGGCAGGTCGTATGGGTGGTGATCGCGTAAAAATTCAAAACCTTCAGGTATTGAAAGTTTATGCTGAGCAAAACTTATTAGTAGTTAGCGGTTCAATTCCGGGAGCTAAGGGTTCATACGTAATCGTTGATAAATAAGAACATGGAAGTTAAGGTTATTAATATATCAGGTAAAGAAACAGGTGCCAAGGTGCAACTTCCTGATGCGATCTTCGCAGTAGAACCCAACGATCATGCGATCTATTTGGACGTGAAGCAGTACTTAGCAAATCAACGCCAAGGAACGCATAAGTCTAAGCAACGTAATGAGATCGCAGGATCTACTAGAAAATTATACAAACAAAAAGGTACAGGTGGTGCCCGTGCAGGATCTATCAAATCGCCATTGTTCAATGGTGGTGGTCGTGTATTCGGTCCGCAGCCCCGCGACTATAGTTTCAAGCTGAATAAAAAGCTTAAATCATTAGCACGTAAGTCTGCCCTTACTTATAAAGCAATAGATAATAACATTGTTGTTTTGGAGGCTTTCACTTTTGATACCATCAAAACCGCGAATTACGTGAAAATAGTAGCTGATCTGAAATTAACAGATGCGAAGACCTTATTGGTTTTACCGGCAGGAAATAATAATGTTTATTTATCAAGCAGAAATTTAAAGAAAGCAAAAGTGGTTACTGCCGCTGAGTTGAATACATATGATGTGTTGAATGCAGGAACTTTATTGCTGACTACAGAAACTGTTAAAACATTGGAGGAGGCGTTCGCTAAGTAAGATGGAAATTTTAAAGAAACCAATTTTAACTGAAAAGGCTTCAGCATTAACTGAAAAGTTAAACCGCTTTAGTTTTAAAGTTGATCACAGAGCTAACAAATTGGAGATCAAAAGTGCGATCGAATCGATGTACGGCGTGAACATACTGGCTGTAAACACCGCAGTAGTGTATGGTAAAACAAAATCGCGTAACACTAAAGCTGGTGTTGTATCTGGAAATGCTCCGAAATACAAGAAGGCAATCGTTACGCTAAAAGATGGTGAAACTATTGACTTTTACAGCAATATTTAATTAAGACATGGCAGTAAGAAGATTTAAACCGGTTACCCCGGGTACTCGTTTCAGAGTAGGAGGAGTTTTCTCTGATGTAACTACTAACGTTCCAGAAAAATCGTTAGTTACCAGCATCAAGAAGTCCGGCGGTAGAAATAATTCCGGTAAAATGACTATGCGTTATCTCGGTGGGGGACATAAAAAGTCATACCGATTGATTGATTTTAAACGCGATAAAAACGATATCCCCGCAACTGTTGCCACTATTGAGTACGATCCGAATCGTAGCGCACGTATCGCCTTGGTAAACTATGCCGATGGTGAGAAGCGTTACATCATTGCACCGGAAGGCTTGAAAGTTGGGATGAAGATTGTTTCTGGTGCAGATTCTGCTCCTGAGATTGGGAATGCGATTCCTTTGAAGAACATTCCACTAGGTTCTATCATCCACAACATCGAACTGAACCCAGGTCAGGGAGCAATCATTGCACGTAGTGCAGGAGCTTATGCCCAGTTATCGGCTCGTGATGGTAAATATGCGATCATTAAAATGCCTTCAGGCGAAACCCGTATGATCTTGGCAACTTGTATTGCGACTATCGGAACTGTTTCAAACTCCGAGAAAGCAAATGAGGTTTTAGGTAAAGCAGGTAGAAATCGTTGGTTAGGACGTCGTCCAAGAGTAAGAGGTGTAGCTATGAATCCGGTCGATCACCCAATGGGTGGTGGTGAAGGAAGATCATCAGGTGGTCATCCACGCTCAAGAAAAGGTTTATTGTCTAAAGGCTTTAAAACCCGCGATAAAAAGAAGTCGTCTGATCGTTACATCATAGAGAGAAGGAAGAAATAATGGCACGTTCAATAAAAAAAGGTCCCTATATCGATCATAACGTAGCGAAGAAAGTAGCTACGCAGAATGAGGGAAATAAGAAAACTGTGATCAAAACATGGTCACGTAGGTCAATGATTTCTCCGGATTTCGTAGGACATACATTTGCAGTACACAACGGAAACAAGTTTATTCCGGTTTATGTAACTGAAAACATGGTTGGTCATAAGCTTGGTGAATTTTCTCCAACGAGAACGTTTAGAGGTCACTCTGATAAGAAAAAATAAGCAATGGAAGCAATAGCAAAATTAAACGATTGCCCTACCTCACCACGTAAGATGAGATTGGTTGTTGATCTGATCAGAGGTGAGCGGGTTGAGAAAGCCTTGTATATTTTGAAGTTTACCAATAAAGAAGCAGCAATTAGAGTTGAAAAACTTTTATTGTCTGCCATCAAAAATTGGGAATCCAAAAATGAAGGTCAGCGCCCTGAAGACAATGAATTGTTTGTAAAAACAATCATGGTTGATGGCGGACGTCAGTTAAAGAGATTAAGACCAGCACCTCAGGGTCGCGGACATAGAATTCGTAAACGTTCTAACCACGTTACTTTGATAGTTGACAGTAAAAAAAGTGAACCAATAACTAAGTAAGAGAAATGGGACAAAAAGCACATCCAATAGGTAACAGATTAGGAATCATCAAAGGTTGGGATTCTAATTGGTTCGGTGGGAACGATTACTCTGAAAAATTAGTTGAGGACGAAAAGATCAGAAAATACTTGGCAGCACGTATTTCAAAGGGCGGTATCTCTAAAGTAGTTATCGAGCGTACTTTGAAGCGTATTACCATTACGATTCACACTGCCCGACCGGGTATTGTAATCGGAAAAGGTGGTCAGGAGGTCGATAAGATCAAAGAAGAGTTAAAAAAACTGACTAAGAAAGACGTACAGATCAATATTTTTGAGATCAAACGTCCTGAATTAGACGCACAATTAGTAGGCGAAGGAGTTGCAAAGCAATTAGAAGCAAGGATCTCCTTCCGTCGTGCCATGAAGACTTCAATCGCATCAACGATGCGTATGGGAGCTGAAGGGATCAAAATTATGTGTTCCGGTCGTTTAGGTGGTGCTGAAATGGCACGTACCGAACAATATAAAGATGGACGTGTTCCATTGCATACTTTCCGTGCTGATATTGATTATGCTTTATCAGAAGCTTTAACCACTTACGGTAAGATCGGTGTTAAAGTATGGATTATGAAGGGTGAAGTTTACGGTAAGCGTGATCTTTCTCCGAACATAGGGCAAACTACCGGTGTTAAAGGAAGAGGTACAGAAGGAGGAGCAGCACCATTTGCTGGTGGCGGCGACAGACGCGGCGGTGGCGACAGACGCACGGATAACCGTGGTGGTGGTGGCGATAGACGTGGCGGTGGTGATAACCGTGGTGGTGATAACCGTGGCGGAGGTCAGAATCGTGGTGGCGGACCGGGTGGTCAAAACCGTGGCGGACAAGGTGGTCAGAACCGTGGCGGTAACGCAGGCGGTGGCGGTGGCTTCAGAGGTAAGAAATAATTAGTTAAAGGTAGTACGTTATACGTTATTACGTGAATACGTACACAGACGTAGAACGTAGAACTCAAAAAAGAAATAAAATAAGAACATGTTACAGCCAAAGAGAACGAAGTTCAGAAAGATGCAGAAGGGCAAAATGAAAGGTCTGGCCGGTCGCGGTGCAGAATTAGCTTTCGGTTCTTTCGGAATCAAATCATTAGAGCCTGCTTGGATCACTAGTCGTCAGATAGAATCTGCCCGTATTGCCGTTACCCGTTTCATGAAAAGGGAAGGTCAAGTTTGGATCCGTATTTTTCCGGACAAACCGGTTACAAAAAAGCCTGCTGAAGTACGTATGGGTAAAGGTAAAGGTGCTCCTGAGTATTGGGTAGCAGTAGTTAGACCTGGCAGAATGATATTTGAAGCTGAAGGTGTGCCTTTGGAAGTAGCCAAAGAAGCCATGCGTTTAGCTGCACAGAAATTACCGGTACAAACGAAATTCGTTGTTAGAAGGGATTTTGTAGAAGCATAAATTAGTAATTAGTATTAGTAATTAGTAGTTAGATCCCTAGCCACTAACCATCTAACCAACTAACCAACTAGCCACTAGAAGAAAAATGAAGAACTCAGAAATACAAGGACTAACAACTGAAGAAGTTGTTGCCAGAATTAATGAAGAGAAAGCTAATCTCACTAAATTAAAATTTGCACATACGGTTTCTGCTATTGAGAACCCATTGAGGATCACAAAAGTGAGAAAAGATGTAGCACGTTTAAACACAGAATTGACTAAGCGCAAGGCGGAAGCGAAAGCATCTGCTGCGACAGAGTCCGCTTCTGAATAAATAAAAGTCCAAAATGGAAAGACAATTAAGAAAAACAAGAACCGGGTTGGTAGTAAGCAATAAAATGGAGAAATCTATTATCGTTGCGGTTGAGCGGAAAGTGAAACACCCGATCTATGGTAAGTTTGTTAAGAAAACTACCAAATTTATGGCTCATGACGAGACTAACACTTGCGGTATCGGTGATACAGTGTTAATTATGGAAACTCGTCCGCTGAGTAAGACCAAGAACTGGAGATTAGTGGAAATTTTAGAAAGAGCTAAGTAACATGGTACAACAGGAATCAAGACTGAATGTTGCTGACAACAGTGGAGCTAAAGAAGTTTTAGTTATCCGTGTTTTAGGTGGTACCGGTAAGCGCTATGCATCCATAGGTGACAAGGTCGTTGTCACTGTAAAAAGTGCGCTTCCATCAGGTAACATCAAAAAAGGAACTGTCTCTAAGGCAGTTGTTGTGAGAACAAAGAAAGAAATCAGACGTAAAGACGGATCATATATCCGCTTTGACGATAATGCAGCTGTATTGCTGAACGCTCAGGACGAGCCGCGTGGAACGCGTATCTTCGGACCTGTAGCTAGAGAGCTACGTGAAAAACAATTTATGAAGATTGTATCATTAGCACCAGAG
>JBDNGV010000078.1:0-9402 GCA_041689125.1 Daejeonella sp. | reverse complement strand
ATGCTGCCAAGGCTGCTCCTGTATTTCCACTTGATGTAGCTAAACAAAACTTCATTTTCTTTTGGAGCAGATCAGAAACTGCTGCAGCTGCAAATCTATCCTTGTAAGAACCTGAGGGATTGAGCATTTCAAGTTTAAAATACAAATTCTCAAGTCCGAGCTTAGGCCCAATTCTCCTTGATTTAATCAGGGGTGTACGACCCTCTCCCAATGTTATCTTACAGCTTTCCTCTACCTGAGGAAGTAAATGACTGTACTTCCAGATTCCTTTCAAAATTCCTTTGGGTATTGAAGTTTTTTCATCTGATAAGAATTAAAATTATGGAAGAAGCCCCCATCAACCAAAATCGTTGTCCCGGTTATAAACGATGCTTCTGGTGTTGAAAGCCAGTACGATACATTGGCGATTTCCTCAGAAGTACCTGCTCTTTTAAGTGGGGTACTATCATTCATATGTTCTCCTAGTTGTTCACTAACATTATTCCCTTTTGCATCTAAATAGTCATTACTTAATTCTGTTTTTATATTACCAGGATTCACTGAAACCACCCTGATATTCTTTGGTCCGTATAAGACAGCCAATTCGAATGTCAGGCTTTCAAGCCCACCTTTACATGCTATATAAGCTGGGCTAATTCCGCCAGCGCTTTGAGACATTACACTGGAAATATTTACAATTACACCCGCTATATTCTTTTCTTCCATAATAGAAGCAGCATATTTTGCCAAAAAAGCAGGAGCTGTTAAACATACCTTAATTGTGTTTTCCCAATTTTCCAATGATATATTTCGCATAGTTTCAATGGTTCTCCAAGCAGCATTGTTTATCAAGGCATCTACTCTTCCCCATTTCTTTACAGTATCTCCAACGACCTGCCTTAAAAACTCTTCATTTGCTAGGTCACCTGCACAAACCAATACTTCTGTGTTATATCTCTGTTCAATTTCAAGCTTAAGCTGATCCAGCTCATTTTGATTTCTTCCAACAAGTGTGACATCGTAATTGTTGGATGCAAACTTCAAAGCTGTGCTCCGACCAATACCCCGGGAGGCACCTGTGATGATGGCTACTTTATTTTTCATAAACAACTCTTTCGTTTAAAGGTCCGATAGACATTATACCACCTAAAGCATCATCTGGTTTAACTTTCACCATTGTTCTTAATAAAAAAACCAAGCCATCTATATCTGCATATATATCAACTCGTTCACCTGTTTGAGATTCGATAACTCTTCCAAATAATTCACCTACTTTAATCCTATCTCCAATATTCACTTCGGCAATAAATATCCCACCCACTGGTGAAGGCATTTTACCTTGTAAATAACCGCTATCCTGGCGGTGATCTTCAACCCAATATTTGTTCTTTACAGACGAAATAGTAAATGGATCTTTTAGCATATTTAAAAAACTTAAAACATTCATAATTCCTTCCTTATACGCCTGAATTACATTGGTTCGTATTCCGGTTCCCCCACCATACTCAACATAGATAGCAGGAATATTTGCATCTCTTGCCACAGAAAGCGTCCTACCGTTTGGCCTGAAGTCGGTTCCCCAAACTATAGGTAAATTGAAAGCTTCAGCCATCTGCCGTTGTTTTCTTAATATTTTAGGATCCGGATGCAACATATACCCCGCCAACGGGTAAATATCATAGGCAAGACCACCGGTATGCATATCTATAAAATAATCAGCTTTCTTTATAAGCGTACTTATTTCTGATGCAGCCCTTTCTGTTATAGTACCTTGAGCCTTCCCAGGGCAAGTACGAGCCAAATCCAAGCCATCTGCACCATAGCGACTAATATTTAAATAGGCACTTTCATTGGTTATAGGAACGATAGTTACACTTCCAGATTTCAGCAAACCGGATAAGTCTCTAATTAATTCTAAAGCGACCAAAATAGGCTCAAACTCATCCCCATGTACCCCCGCCGTTACAAAAATATTCAGACCTGGACGCTGCGAATCAATACGATGTATTTTAATTAGATCAATCATAATTCTTGCCATATTTATCGCCACAGATTGACACTTTAGTATTAAAAATTGAACGTCCTTTAAACATTAGACTTATTATTTCATGAAGACCACCTGCTTTAGAGTAAAAAGGATTATTTAGCTGGTTTTTATAACTACTTTTATTCTTTAAATTCTCCAATAAACTCAGCCAATAAATCCAATTATCCATTGAAATTACCTTCTGGATTTCAGTCACAAGTTGTACAACGGAAACAAGGCCACCCAGGCTTCTTCTTATCTGAAACTTTAATGAGATAAAAAGGCTCATCATATACATATTGACTTTATTTCGTAAATAAACCATCTTGTAAATTAAAGGCTGAAATAATTTGATATAAAAAGTTTATTAATAGGTTAACTATTCCCCCGGTATTTTTGTGATAATCAATAATATATTTCAGTTATTTATTAAGGAATCATTTTCACCAGTTTCTTGCAAAAAAAAGTTGTTTCTTAGGAGTAATCTTGAAGATGAACCTTCAAAGTCAGTATACACTTTACCCCCACCATATGATGTAATAAATCCAGTATTGTTGATCATATTTGTTTTTCCTCCCTTGACTAATACCTGAGCGTCTATTATTCCTCCAGAAAATATAAACCCATTCGAGTTTTCAAGAAAAATATCACCTTGAAAAACTTGACATCCCACAAATGTTTCACCGTACTTAATCCCATCACAAAAAATAGAGTAAACAACAGAATGATTAAAATTGCTTGCAGTAAATCCACCATGTGAATTATTTGGGTAAGTACTCCCAAGGTACAAGCCTATTCTATTATCATTGAATGAGGATGTGGAGAAAAATTGATTCCCGGAGTTCAAAATCATTCCAAACACACAATTTGTCACTGTAATAGAGGTTGCTGGACTATATTCCATACCATAGTTGTCGACACCACAGTATGAAGCAGTCATTGACACGTTATTTATTCTTACTGGAGAAGTTCGCCCGCCAGCGTTGAAAGCCTTTATACAAGCATCTCCAAAGTATCGGAATTCACAATCATGTATCCATGATTGATTCGTCCCATTATTTATATAAATACCGATACCGGCCTTTCTACCCTCAAATTCTCTAATTGCACTTCTTGTATTGCAAATATTTGATAGCTTTGAGAACCCTTTTTGGTCTCCTTCAAATGAGATTCCTGAAATTTCAACATTTGTTACTCCGTTTAATTCCAAAAGTGCTCCTGTAAAACCTGGAGAAGCTATTAGTTTTGATTTACCAACAATTCCAGAAATTTTTTTATTATCTGGAACAAATATTGTTTTATTTATATAATGATCTCCCGGAGGGACGAAAACTTCATCGTTTTCCAATAATGATTTTGCTAAATCAAATACTATAACTGATTCAGAAAGGTTTGTATTTGTGTTTTGTGCTTTACTATTCAATAACATTAATCCGCCGATAATTAACGTTAATAAAATTTTCTTATGTACCATTGAATCCCTTATTATATAAAATATTTATCAATTTACACTGTAATAAACTCGTTATCAGATATTTAAAAGCATTTTTATGGGTTTGCTCATACCGTTTTATGTAATAGTATAAACTAGCTAAATTAAATTCTCAGGTCATCTAACATAAAAACCTTCTCTCATATTTATGTTGTTGCTTGAGAGATTCTATTTATCTTTAATACACCTTACTGAAAAACCGGTTGCTTCAGAATAATCATTATGGTTTATACTTTGTTCGCTGCTAGTTACAAGTCTGAACCATGGAGTATCTGTGCCATCAATTCTTTTGAAGTCCGATGCCCACATATAGCTAACAAACCCCATACTACCAAATAATCCGTTTCTGAAACGAAAACCACCAGGAAGACCAGTAAACCCTGAAGTATTGGTTGCTCCTTTATTTGGATACACCCAATGCATTGTTCCTATTTCTTTTAATTTACCACCAGAAATACTTGCCCCCCCTAGAAAGTTTTGAAGAGTTTTCCATTCTTCAATAGTAGGAATATGCCAGCCCGCTGGCGCAATATTTCTACTATCCATTACTGCTTCCTTATTATAAAGGCGTCCATAAATTTCTGCATTGGCTGAACTATTGTCATAATTGCAATATGCACCGGTTTTCATATTAGACCAGTCTATATCACCCTTTACTTGAATTACAGGATCACCATTGCGATAATGTGTGGTTTTCAGATTCTCTACCATCCATATTTGTGTCCCGATCTTTATTGTATGATATAAATTACCATCATAATCGGTTACCACATTCTTATGATCAATTTGAGTATAAGCAGTACAAACCAGTAAACTAGCAACTGTTAACATACTCATCCAAATTTTTATTTTCATTTTTTATACTTTTTTAAGACTATTGATTCTAAGATTTTAACTAAAAAATAATCATATAAATGCTAGCTGTCTTCTTTATTAATATATTTTATTAACCAATTGTGCTTATTTAAAACGAAATGAAAAAAGATCAGCATCTTTTAAAACAAATCGCAAACGGATAGGCTTCCCTGCCAAGGCAGACACATCGCTTCCATTTTTCCAATGTATCTCCCGCTCAATGGTATCACCGAATATTTCCCTGCAGTCTTTTAGACTATAACCTGGCAGCACTTTTCCATCTATATCCTGAATTTCAACATAAATGTTTCCTGCGGCCGAAGTAGAAAAATTCAAAAGGAGTTTCCTTCCTGTGAAAGCAATCGGTTTAGTAATCAATTCTCCTCCGCGAGCAGGTGCATTGACCGAAACAAAACCATCCATTCGAAGTGTATACCTACGCAAAACATTACTGTTACCAGTCCAATAACTTTCGCTGGCATAAAGTGAGAGCTCATTAGGTGCCCCTTCATAGTCAGACTTTGTCTCTATTATACTCCATCCTGCATATTGATTGCCATAAGCCCATGTACCAGGTCTTTCAATGCCGGGGCGAAGAAAAGCTTCATTCCATCTTTTGAAAGTTAAACCATCTCGACTTGCCATAAATAACCCCTCTGTTACAACAGTGCCATGACGTTCACTGGATATACCACGCCATTCACGATGCTCACGCTCAGGTAATGCAAGCATAGATTCAGACCAGCCACGAACTGTATAACGAGCAGGGAAGCCAATTAGCAAGTGTGGCGCACGGAAGTAGGGTTTAATCTGATTAGTATAAAGGTGTTCGTCTGGGGAATCTTCATACTTCAAATCAGCGTGCTTTTCCCAATTAATTAGATCTTTTGATGAAGCAGTACGAATTGCTCGTATACCGTCCACACTAGACCGCCAGTATGCCCTATATTCACTATGTACAGAATCCCAAAATGCAAGATTTTGGCTATCAAAAACGCCATCTGTAATTACTGGTTTAGTACTTAAAGGAGACCAGTTAATAGCATCATTCGATTTGAATACAAATAACCCCTGAGGAAGTTTTGAGGATGGAAAGCGAGCAATTATTGCTTTATAGCGTTCGTCATAAGGAACATTAGGGTTTTCATCTTTAAACACTGCTATATGTGCTACATCTACTTTTAAATCTTTAAAGGTATCGGGAGTTAATAATATATTGTTGGCGGTTGATCCATTAAAATTATTCAACCCTAGCTCGGGCTTTCGCCAATGAACTCCATCATTACTTTCTGCATAACAAGTAAAAAATGGGTGACCACTACCATCAAGAGTACCATCAGGCGCAACAGATAATTGCCAGGAATAATAATACATTCTATAAATATTGCCATCCTTGAAAATGCTATGATGCCCACTACCGCTTCCTTCCCATGGCGCATCATGAACAAGTGCTATTTCTTTAGGTTCCGGATGATGAAGCCGGAGTTCAGCTTTCCCGTCTAATTTCTCAATAAGATAATTATCAACAAACAATTCAAGCCGTGAGCCTATATCAATAACTTCTTGTGAACTGATGTTTAAAGAGTCTTTATACGAATAATTGAAGAATGCTACTTTAGGTTTAACATAGTCAGTTGCAAACCATGGCAATATAAATGCAAAAAATGTTAATAATTTAAGGTTCATAGTTTAAGGTTAAAGAGAAGCAATTCTACGGTTGTATAGTTTTTAGCAATTCCTAGAGAATTAAATCGTTACCTTGAACTATCCATTTTAGGAATTAAATATTATTAATTAAGCCTGATATGTAACTTGAGTCATTTATATCTCAAAAAGCTGTTATATAGTGAACTTTAACCACCTTATGTTCGAGACCATATTTTCATAACACCAAAATGTTATGTAGACAGTATTATTGGGCAGTATAGTAATACATGGAGCACCAAACTTCAGATCATTAAAATCTTGAACCATATTTTCAGATCTATTTGTTAAACCTAGTTCCTGATTACCCCATAAACAATAATCCATTTCGTTGATCCAACTATTGCCATCTATTCGAGAAATAGTTGCCCACAAACCGGGTTTATCCATTCTCCGATAAACTGTTAATAACCTTCCGTCTGGCAGCTCAGCAAGTGTAATAGTCTGACCAATAATAGCTGTGGAAACTGGATCTAACCATTTAGCTCCTCCATCAAAGCTCAATGAATAATGATTAGGTAAGTCAATACCGTGTTCTTCATCGTAAGCCCACGCGACGGAAACAAACAGCCCGTTAGAGAGTTCTAATACCTTACTCTCCCAATAGATAGTTTTAGTCAAACTTCCATCCATAACATCTAGATATTCTGGCCATGTTTTACCTTGATCAAATGAAACAAAACTCACCATCTTCATTCCATTTGGGCAATAACCATCCCATCCACGCCAGGTACTAGTAGTCCATAGCCAACGCCCAGCATTTAGTATTGTAATAGGACTACATGCTTCAAATGAAGGACCAATCAGTGGCGGAACAACCCCTTCAGGTTTCCCCCATGTATTTCCATAGTCATGAGACCGAACTATAAATAAATCAGTTTGAACAAAGCCAATATTCTCAGGATTTGCCAGACCTTCATCAGGATGTAATCCACGTTCATATCTTACTAAAATAGCCACAACTTCTCCAAATGGTAATGAAGTAAGCCGAGCAACATAAGAATATAACTCCGTATCGTTTTCTGACAATAGTTTGACTGGTTGGCTCCATGTCTCTCCTATATCATTAGATCGAACGATATATGCATTTAAATTGATGGACTCGAAAGCTTCGCCAATAACTATTGAACCTAACATTTCACCGTTATCCATTAATACAATTGAAGGAAAATAAGCATGCCTACTAAAAACATGAGGTTTAGAGTTTCGATAAATTATTCCACTTTGGTAATTAAAGTTATTCATGTCAATAATATTTAGAGACTAATATTAGAAGGAATTATTTTCTCTTCTTGAAATCATATTAATAATTTAATTTTTGCATCTATATTATGTACATTTCTTATGCAGTACATATCATTATACGTATCAATAGGTAGTGCTGATTCTATTTATACTAGAATAAATCATTAGCTGGCTAATTAATTTTTCAGCATTAACAGATCGCTTCCATTATTCTAGCATAATAGAACCTGTTTAATGATTATTCACGAAATTTAAGTGAATATAGGTCTGCGTGTTTGAGCTTTATGCGAATGCGAATTGGTTTACCAAGGAAGGAACTTACATCCGACTTGTCATTCCATGTAACTGTTCGGTCTATCGTATTTCCGAAAAGCTCATCACATTCTGAAAGTGAGAAACCAGGAAGAGGCTTTCCATTATCGTCTTGCAACTCGACAAGAATCGAGCCTGCAACCGATGTACTAAAGTTCAACGTTAAAGCCTTACCAGAATAGATTATTGTCTTAGTTATAAACTCGCCAGGTGTTTCTCCTCCATGTAACGAAACAAAACCATCCATGCGAATTGTATAGCGTCGAAGCCTCTTTGACTCCTTCCAATGATTCTCTCCGGCATAAAATGAAAGCTCAGGTGCTGCTGTAATATCTTCAGCTGGAGTTTCCAACAAACCAAGACTTTGGTAACCATCCCCGTAGACCCAATTGTCTTTGCGTTCGGGGCCAATCGGAATGAATGGTTCGTCCCAACGATTAAAAGTGTACCCATCATAGCTGGTCATGAACAGTCCATCAGTTATTACAGTTCCGTAACGAGGTGAAAATTTCATTCGCTGCTGTCTGTGTTCAGAATCCGGCAATGCTTTCATTGCCGCCTTCGAGAACTTTCTATCAACATACTGTGTTGGAAAGCCCAAAAACAGGTGGGGAGCCCGATTGTATGGAACAACCTGATTAGTATAAAGTGGAATATCAGGCGAATCAACAAACTCAATTCTTTGAGGTTCAGTCCAGTTAATGAAGTCGGTCGAAGTCGCCACAAGTATATCACGGATGCCTGTTTTTAAATCATTCGTAGAGACACCATTATTGTCATGAAAATCTCGGATATAGCACCAGTATTGTTTTCGAACCGGATCCCAAAAGGCATTATTTTGCGTATCGAACTTCCCTTTTGTAATTATTGGTTTATCTGACAAATATGACCAATTAATACCGTCTGTTGATTTCAAAGCAAAAAGTCCCCCGTCTCCTAATGCAACTGCCTTATATATTTCACTTGGTTTAACATTTGGGTTTGGATCCTTGAAGGGGGTAAAATTGTCATAGTTTGGCATAGTCCAAATAATGTTGTTTTGCTTTGATCCGTTAAACTCAATCAATCCTAAGTTTGGTTTAACCCAATTGATTCCATCTTTACTTTCTGCATAACAAGCAGAAGTGAAATGTCCACCAATTTTGGTTCCTTCTGAGTTAGTAAGTTGATAGGCTGTATAGTACATGCGATAGAGGTCGCCATCACGAAATACCACCTCAAAACCGCTACCAGTCCCTTCCCAAGGTTTATCATAAACCATAACAATCCCTTTTGGAGTAGGTAAATGCAGTCGCAGTTCGAGCTCCTTTCGTTTTGCAATCAAAAAATCATCAACAAACAATTCACGACGTGAACCTATATTTATAATTGTTTTGCTTGGGACGCTCAGTAAAGTATCTATAGAAGAATCATCTGTTACATTGGATTTTTGGACTGTAAATGAAGTTACAGATACCCATAACAGTACTAATACATATAATAACCTTTTAAATAGTTTTCTAGTTTTCATCATTTATATTTAAAGTATTTTATGAATCATTAATTTAATAAAACTTTAGCAAATCAATTAAAACCTGGATTTTGTTTAACTTTGGGTTCTAAACTTAATGTAGATTCCGCAATAGGAAATAATAGAAGATAATCCTGTCCCTTTCTGCTTATTAAAGATGGCACGATATCAAAGGCTTTATCGAAACGTATTAAATCCCACCACCTTTTTCCTTCAAAAATTAGCTCTAGAAGTCTCTCTTTTAAAATCGCCTCATCGTTTTGAACTTTATTCCCATTT
>JBDNGV010000077.1:0-8023 GCA_041689125.1 Daejeonella sp. | reverse complement strand
ATATTTCTTCAAAAAAAGGTTTTTCGTCCCATCTATTATTTGAGTTGTATTTAACAGATTTTTGCTGCAAAGCCTGAGTTGTTTGTCCAACAACTCTAGGAACTAATGTTTTTAATTGATTCGTCTTACTTAAGAATTGCTTGAGTTCGACCCCAAGTATTTCAGCAGGAGACATTTGACCGTTCAAGAATTCTATGATCCTTAATAACTCTTTCGGGATACTATCTGCTACAATTAACATTCTGATCTTACCTGCCTTCAAGTTAGTCTGCACTTGCTCCCAATACTGGTCTGAAGAGCCTGAAACTAAAAAGTCATTAAGTGTGTCTTCTGCAACTTTTCCTTCAGCTTCACAATTATTTTGAAATTGGTTTATGATATCCTCAATAGACCAGTATGTTACCGCGTTTGCAGCATAATCAAGTATTTGGCCAATTACTTCTCTTCTTAGTCTTGTATCAGAACTTCTCTTAACTTCAACAAGTGTGGGAATTCCATCCTGATCAAGTAGTAAATGATCAAGGCTCCAGCGATTGGACTTATTAAGTTCATCAGGAACTCCCATCTCTCTGGTAACTAATAACCACTTTCGCGGGTATTCTTTATTTATTTGATCTCCTGATAAAAGATTTGGGTACTTTGAGAGCAGAAGCTGAAAATCGTCCTCAGTTAAATATTGGGCCTCTCGCATTTAATGCAATTCACCATCGTTCCGAGCACAAATATTGCTTCGCTCATAATTTTATATCTGATTAGTAATCCTTACTCAGAAGTTTTTCAAGTTCCGAATAGTTAAGATTCATACGAACCCGTCCTTGTTTAGCATAGGAGATTTCTCCGGTTTCTTCAGATATGATTATCGCAACGGCATCACTCATTTCAGAAATTCCAATTCCTGCGCGGTGCCGCAGGCCGAATTGTGGTGGTAACTTATCATTTTCTGTAAGTGGTAATATACTACTTGCGCATTTGATACGGTTTTCAGAGATAATTACTGCCCCATCATGCAGTGGACTTGTTTTTTGAAAAATACTCTCGAGCAAACGTCTGGAAATTTTTGCTTCAATAATTTCACCACTATTTTGATAAAATTGCTCATCAAAGTTTTTTGCAAATACGATTAAAGCACCTGTACGGTTCTTTTGAAGGCTTTTACAGGCATCAATGATTGGCTTAAGCAGGATAGAATTATTATTAACTTGCTCTTTCCTGCCAAAAATAAATGACCACCATGCTTTATTTTTCTGTAACGATGCATTTCGGCCAATAAGTAAGAGGAAGCGCCTAATCTCCTGCTGGAATACGACAATCAGTGCGATAAAGCCCACACTTACAAAGGCTCCAAATAGTTCAGTAAGAAGTCGCATGTGTGCCTGCTTGACCAGAATGTAAACTGCATAAATTATTACAAGTCCGAGAAGTATATTAAGCGCAATTGTTCCCCTGATTAGGTTGTAGATATAATAAATAATAAGCGCCACCAGTAAAATATCCAGGAGATCCAGGAAGCGCAGATTAAGGAAACTAAAGTCAAATCCTTCCATTCTACTAATGTAAATAATAATTGTGACTGTAAGTGGGTGGTGAAAACACCAACCACAGGAAATTAATACTCAGTACATCGTTTTAGTACAGAGTATTTAGTATAGAGTATTTAGTACTGAGAATTGCTGGCGTCCAGGGGAAATATAATTTCTAAAAATATACTTTCCCAAATTACCTGCAAGTCTATTTTTTTATTTTTAAAGAGTAAGCCCCCTGTTTCACCAAACAAAAAGAATGGGCTATACCTCAACAAAACGAAATGATAATTAATGAGGTTCTAGCTTTCGCTCGATGTCATTATTTAAGGGATATGAAATTTTTGATTATGTGGAGAAGTGTACCGGATCAAGCCCGGCATGACATGGGTCAAACCCGCAAAGGACAGGGTAATGGTGAGAGTATGATTAGATTCCGGCTCAGAGGCCGGAATCTACCTGCTCCAATGAATTGTTTTCACAAACCATTTTTCTGCCAAATTATTTCATTTCGGGTTTTCAATTTCAATTAAAATATTCATTCATATTTTAAAGATAGCCGGAATCTCCTCAACTTATAAATACTAATTTGTCATCGCGGCGGATGCCGCGACCCCATTTTTAATGGCATTCTTACCGATTTTTTCTCTTAAATAATGACATTGAGTGAAAGCTGGAACCTCAACTTTTCTTGAAGTTTTATTTCGAAATTTACTCGACAACAGCGACAAAGTATTGAGAAATAAGCACTGTTAAAAATTAATTTAATAGCGAATGATATTGATCTGATTGACAATTTTAACAGCTTCGATGGCGGCTTTTACATCGTGTACACGGAGAATATTCGCACCTTTTATAAGTGCGATTGTGTTAGCAGCCGTAGTGCCATTAAGTGCATGTTCAGCATCGGTATCAAGTAACTTATAAATCATCGATTTGCGTGAAAGTGCTACAAGAATCGGGTGGCCTACAGATCTTAAGTATTCTAGATTAGCCAGTAGTTCATAATTCTGTTCCAGATTTTTTGCAAAACCAAAACCCGGATCAATAATGAGATCATTAACTCCCATACTATTTAAGGTATGTATTCTGGAGGCAAAGTATTGCAAAACTTCAGTTGTGATGTCGTCATAAACATTTTGTGAAGCCATAGTTTGAGGAGTTCCTTTCATGTGCATCATGATATAAGGCACACCAAGAGCAGCGATAGTTTGAAACATCTCAGGATCTAGGGAGCCGGCTGAAATATCATTGATAATCCCTGCACCCTCATTGACGGCTGTTCTGGCAATTTCAGACCTGAAAGTATCAATTGAAAGTATAGCATCAGGATATTCCTTTACAATAGCTTGTAAAACCGGGATCAAACGGTCTGATTCTGTTTTTTCAGATATATGTTCAGCACCCGGCCTAGATGAATAGGCTCCGATGTCTATTAGTTCGGCACCTTCGGATAAAAGTTGTTCGGTTTTTTGCAGGGCATTATTTATGTTGTTATTTCTACCTCCGTCATAAAAGGAATCAGGTGTGAGATTCAAAACACCCATAATTTTGGGCTTCGATAGATCGAGAAGCTTATCCCGAACATTTAACGTTGATTTTTGCTGAAAAACTGTATTTTTACCCACCATATGTTGGCAAAATACCGATTAATTCATGGTTCTAACAAATAAAATTTAACAGTTTTGATTAATAAAACTTCAGTAGAATACGACAATGTCATCAAAGTTTGTAGGGAACTTTTTCTAAAGAAAGGCAGTGATTATGGCACTGCATGGCGTATTTTAAGGATATCTTCCATAACTGATCAAATCTTTATAAAGGCGCAGCGAATCCGAACTCTTGAAGAAAAGAAGGTTTCAAAGGTCGGAGAGGATATCACGTCAGAATATATTGGTATCGTTAATTATTGTATCATCGCTATGATGCAGCTGGATCTTGAAAACGATGAAAGAACAGAGCTCCCACTTGATGAGGTGGAGGTGTATTTTGATAAAAAGGTAAATGAAACTAAAGAGCTTATGTTTGCCAAGAATCATGATTATGGTGAGGCATGGCGGGATATGAGAATAAGCTCGTTAACTGATCTTATCTTGATGAAAATCCTACGGGTAAAGCAGATAGAAGATAATGCCGGACAAACACTTGCTTCGGAGGGGGTTAGGGCTAATTATCAGGATATGCTTAATTATTCTGTCTTTGCATTAATCAAGCTCGGTCTTTAGAAGTCGTTTTAAACAGGATGAATTACTTGTTTCGGTTCCTTCTGATTTATAAACCTTGAAATCTTAAAAATGAAAAATATCTTATTAAATTTACTTAGAGCGATTGTCGGGTTACTATTTATCTTTTCAGGACTAATCAAGGCGAATGATCCGCTTGGATTTGGCTATAAACTGCAAGAGTATTTTGAAGTTTTTCACATTGCTTTTCTGAATGATTATGCCACGGTTTTTGCAATTTTGCTTTGTACAATTGAAATTGTTCTTGGGGCACTGTTACTACTTGGTATCCGTTCGCGGAATGTCGCTTTAGGTTTATTGTTAATTATTATTTTCTTTACCTTTCTGACATTCTACTCAGCCTTTTTTAAGGTTGTGACTTCCTGCGGCTGTTTTGGAGATGCTATTCCACTGAGCCCTTGGCAATCTTTCTCAAAGGATATTGTTTTACTGGTAATGATCCTGTATATCTTTAAAAATCGTAATGAGATTATACCTTTGATTTGCAGTGAAAAGCTTCAAAATTGGGTCATAAGTTTTGTTGTTCTGATTTCTCTAGGATTTGGCTTATATACCTACAATTTTCTACCCATTCTTGATTTTCTACCATACAAGCTTGGAAATAATATCCCGGAATTAATGATTATGCCTCCTAGTGCACCACAAGATGTGTATCAGATCGCCTATACTTTAAAGAATAAGGTTACTGGTGAGACAAAATCATTGACTGATAAGGAATATTTGAGTTCCGGAATTTGGAAGGATAAAAGTTGGCTAATTACCGGAGAACCTGAAAGTAAACTGATAAAGAAGGGTTTTGAAGTTAAGATTAAGGACCTGAAAATAACTGACAGCCAGGCGACTGATTATAATACTGAAATTCTTGAGAATCCTTATTATAATTTGCTGATCGTAGCTTATGATCTATCGAAAACCGATTTGAATGGGATAGGTAATCTGAATGCAATTGCGATCAATGCGGCAGAAAATTTCAATATTCGGACCGTGTTTCTAACCTCTAATTCCGCGCAGGATGCAGAGGCCTTTACCAAGAAAAATAAACTGGTGATGGAGATATTCTATGCAGATGCCATACCTCTCAAAAGCATGGTCAGGGCAAACCCGGGTGTATTATTATTGAAAAATGGTACAGTTGTAAATAAATGGCATTTTCATAATCTGCCAAGCTATGATGAATTATCGGCAAAATACTTTAGTGTGAATTAAAAATCAGTTGATTAAAACTGATCAATTTTATGGATTGTAAATTGCTCAATGCAATAACAGATGTTATTCGCAGAGTGATTTAATATTTAGGGAGAAAGAATTTTATGAAGGTATTTCTGATTGGGTTTATGGGTAGTGGGAAGACAACTATTGGAACAAAACTGGCTAATTATTTAAAATATGAATTCATCGACCTTGATAAGTTGATTGAATCCAGATCGGGAATGAGTATCGTTAGTTATTTTGAACTTCATGGTGAGGTAGCATTCCGTGAATTAGAGCGGGATATTTTGCAAAAAACCGAATTTCCTGAAAATGTTATTATTGCTACCGGTGGTGGAGCGCCCTGTTTTAGTGATAATATGAAATGGATGAACAAAAACGGATTGGTAGCTTATCTTTCCTTGTCGCCAAAAGCTTTAGCAAGTCGCTTGGAGCATTCAAAAACTGATCGACCGCTGATCCGTCATCTGAAAGGAGATGAGCTAATCGATTTTATCAGCGCAAAGCTTAAGGATCGCGAAGAATTTTATAATCAGGCAAAATATGTAGTTAGTGCAAGTGACCTGACTGCCGAGCGATTATCTTTTTATTTGAATCTAGGATAAGGCTATGTCAACGTGAACTTGTTTTAGGGATCGTGTCTTGTCCTGAAATAGGTTTAGACTATAAAGTGTTTGAATGAACTAAATAATTAAAAAAGGCGTGGTAAATATTATATATAAGAAGAAAATCATGCTATCAAATAATAAGATGTGTTATCCTCCAATGTTAGTATAAAACTCTACCTGAAACGATTTTGTACATTTCTGGTATGTTTCAAGTCCGCTGAAGCCGCATTGTTGTTGTTCGTTTAATGTAAGTTCTTTTGATTTGTCCGAAAAAACTTAATATTTTGTTGATAAAGTATATTACTTTTGTAATTATAAAACTACTTATTTAGACTTAAGACAACCCAAAATTTAATGTTAAAAAAATTCAAAATATCCGAATTAATAATTCTTGCAAGCATAATAGCTTTAATCTTTTTATCGGAGTATTATTATATTGTAGTAGATAACCCCATGAGGGCAATATTTATTGGATTATGGCCGCCAACCATGATTGGACTATTAATTTACATAAACATAAAAAAGAATCAATAAGTGTTATGGATAATCTTGACCTAATTATATTTTCAGTTATTATTTCAGTAGCATTTATTATATTTATCGTAATGACGATTAGGGAATTTAGTAAGATGAGTAAAAACCCATACCAATCAGGAAAAAATACAGAAAATCCCCCAAATTAGAGTGTTCAATAGCTCTAGAAATTTATTCCTTGATTATATTTTTATTTATGAAAGCAATAGTTATAAACCTAAGGACCAAAGCGAATTTGAGATCCTGTCTGATTTATTGAAGAAGCTGGATATTTTTCCGTTCCAATGGAGGAAGAAAATTTAGAAGATCTTGGTTTGTCTAAAATGCCTAAAACAGTTAACAAAACTAAAAAGTTTAGTCAAGAGCCTTACCTTCCAACTCGACAATAATTTCATTTTTACGATTTATAACATCAAAAGGAGGATTATAGCCTAAAAAGTAAAATCGGTTTGTATATGTTATTTTCTCAGCATCTAAAGCTAATTTTAATTTCTGTTTATACTTTTCTATTTTTTCATCATCAGCCCAACCGCTAAAGGTGATGGCAGCAACAGTTTTTGCCGGTTCTTCCCTAAATTTGATCTGCGATTGGTTGGGTAGAGGTAGTGTTTCTTTTTTATATTTCTTTGGCACTAAAAACATCATGGTCATAGAGTCATCCAAAGACATGGCCACCGGGGAGGTCATCGCAATCTTTTCATTCTTTTCATTTCCGCCAAAAATGTATCCTCCTAAAATGGAGAATCCTTTACTCGATGCATCTTTATACTTATTACCGGGGAGTTGTACTGAAGTAAACAAACTTGCTTCGTAGGTACGTATTTCAAATATATCATATTTTTTATTGACTACATAAGGATAGCTTTCAATATTTCTTTGTCCACTCATAGCAAAAAGTTGAATAATAATAAAGGCTAATAGGATTACCCCGAGTAAGATTAATAGTATTTTCATTATTGAAATTTGATTAAAATGCCGTTTACGTTTTAAATGTGCAGGGGTGGTTTTCGGCTTAGCTATGTGTCGATTTTTTAGAACTAAGGTTAATAGAAGTCCTAATTTATACCCTTGCAAAAATGTTTCATAGAAGTAATAAGCAAATATATTGCCAAGCAGACATTAATAACAGTTTTTTATTTTTTAGGTCGATTTAGTAAGTTTTTAATTATAATAATAATTAATCGGCTTTTTTTGTCAAAAAATTGCCCAATTGCCCAAGTGCAACATGCAATTCCTACATAGCCTTCTGTTTCTACCGATATAATATCATTCAGAATGTCTTAACATTCCGTATTCGTCCAATCATAATTTCGTTGATATACAGGAATTACAAATTGCACATTAGGTGCTTGTAAAAAGTTATTTATCTGTAATTCGTTTGCCTTCATATTATTTAATTATTATTTACTTCAATTTCTTTTTCCCCTTAGCAGGTGGCAAAAAGTTCTCTCCTGTTATCACACTTTTACCTGTTTTTCCTTCTAATTCTTTTCTTGCATTTTTTGCCACAGATCCTCCTTTTTTTCCTGCCTTGGCATTTTCAATTACCCTTTGGATTGCTCTGCTTCCGCTATTTGTCTTGTTGAAAGTTCCGCCAATGCTGTAAAAATCAATTCCGCTTCACTCATGTGATCTCAGGTTTTGAGTTTTCAATCCCTTTAAATCTTTATGGCTTTTTACAGTTATTCCTGTCCATTCTTGATGAATAATATTGGTAAGAAAAGCAAATTCATCACCTTTTTGAACTCCGATTTCTTTCCAGTAATCGGTTAACTTGTTTCGGGTTTCTTGCCCCGTCATGCGTTGCTGAATCCACTTCTCGCTTCTACCTAGTTTTTGCCAGTTCTCACGTGCTCTATTCAATCCCATTTCGGGATCTTGAATTTCTTGTATCCGTTCATAACCTACT
>JBDNGV010000076.1:0-8610 GCA_041689125.1 Daejeonella sp. | reverse complement strand
GCCTAGAGGTAAAATACTTAAAAACTCAGAACAAGAACATTTGGGTGATTGTATTGATTATAAAGTTTGTGTCCATGTTTGTCCAACGGGAATAGATATTCGGAATGGCACACAGCTCGAATGCATTAATTGTACCGCTTGCATTGATGCCTACGACATGGTGATGGAAAAAATAAATCGCCCAAGCCGACTAATAGGCTTTATGTCTGAGGATCAGATTAAAACCAAATCTCCATTCAAACTTAGCCGAAAAGTATACGCCTATTCTGTGGTATTACTAGTTCTATTCTCAGTACTGAGTTTCATGCTCATCAGTAGAAGTAATATCCAAACTACTATACTGCGTGCGGGTGGAACACTTTATCAATTGAGGGATAACGGAACCGTAAGTACTTTATATAATGCTGAACTGGTCAACAAGACCACAAAATTGGTTAAGTTTGAGATAATACCTACGGATCAGGATACGAAGATCCAGTTTGTCAGGAAAGAGGCTGAGATCAATAAAGGAAGTAGTGTAAAGCTTACCTTTTTCGTAATAAGGCCTCAAAAAAGTGTTGATAAATACAAATCGGAGATCAAAATAGAAATATGGTCTGAAGGCAAACTGATTGAAAAGATCAAAACAAATTTTATAGCACCACCTAACGATTAATCATGAATTGGGGAACAAAACTTATAATTGGAACGGCTTTATTGATGTCCTTCATTATAACGCTAGCCGTTTTGATGATCCGAAATGATTCTGATGACTTTGTCGATGCAAATTACTATGAAAAGGGAATTGAATACGACAAAGATTATGAACGAAAAAATCAGTTAATTGAGGACAAGGCGGAGCCTAAGATTAGTCCGCGCTCATCGATTGTAATGATCCCATCAATCGCATTTTCAATAATAGCATATAATAATGCGCCCTTATCCGTCATTTAGTTAAAATACTCTTTTGAATATAAAATGAATGTTTACTCCTGAATTAATGTATAAAATTCAAAAGATGGATCCCCGAATTATGAAAGATTCATGATCTAAATTTATTGTAAGACTAATTCAAAGCCAGATAAATCAATGCAGCAAGACCAGCCCCGATCATTGGTCCTAATACCGGTATCCAGGAATACGACCAATCGCAGTTTCCTTTACCCGCTATCGGAAGTATAGCATACATAATTCGCGGACCAAGATCGCGAACCGGGTTAATGGCATATCCGGTAGTACCTCCCAGCGAAAGGCCTATAGCCCAAACCAGAAACATTACCGGAATTGCTCCCAGTGAACCCAGTCCGAGAGGTGTTTTGGTATCGACTATTTCTGCAGTTGTAAAATGGAAAATCACAAATAACAGTACAAATGACCCAATAATTTCACTTGTTAGATTAGAAAAGGTGTTTCTTATGGCAGGCCCTGTACAAAATGCCGCAAGTTTTAACCCTTTATCCTCAGTTGCGGCAAAATGATCCTTATATTTTAGCCAAACCAGTGTCGAACCAAGCATTGCTCCAAGCATCTGAGCGAGCATATAAACCGGAACCTGTTCCCATTCAAACTTCCCGGATAATGCCAATGCGAATGTAACTGCAGGATTAAGATGAGCTCCGCTATACGGGGCAGACACAACCACACCAACAAAAACTGCAAGTGCCCAGGCTGTAGTAATCACTATCCAACCTCCACCATTTCCTTTGGTTCCGGTCAAAACAACGTTGGCAACTACTCCATTACCTAGTAAGATCAATAATGCTGTTCCTAAAAACTCGGCTGTAAAAGGTGTCATATCTGAAATTTTTATTTTAAAGGTTCACATTAGCTTTTGCGGCTTTTACAGCCCGGTTCCATCCATTAACAAGTTCATCATAATTTTCCAAATCCTCCGGTTCGAAATTTCTTTCTACCTGCCATTGTTCTGCAATTTCTTCAACACTTCCCCAAAAACCTGTTGCAAGCCCAGCAAGATAGGCTGCACCGAGAGCGGTCACCTCGGTAACCTTTGGCCTGATGACCTTACATTTCATTATATCAGCCTGAAACTGCATCAATAAATTATTAGCTGTTGCACCTCCATCCACTCGCAATTCACTAATAGGAGTGCCGGCATCGGCTTCCATTGCCTTCAGCACATCCATTGTTTGAAAAGCAATACTCTCAAGGGCAGCACGTGCAAAATGCCCTGAATTAGTCCCGCGTGTTATCCCTGTAATAGTTCCTCTGGCATGCTGATCCCAATGAGGAGCACCCAATCCGGCAAAGGCCGGAACCATATAAACACCACCAGTATCATCCACTTTTGCAGCCAGTTCTTCAACCTCCCCAGATGTTTTAATCAGACCCAGCTCATCTCTCAGCCATTGCACCACTGCTCCACCAATAAAAATTCCCCCTTCCAAGGCATAGGTCACTTCTCCGTTTATCTTCCAGGCGATGGTGGTCAAAAGATTATTTGAAGATAATCTTGACCTTTTGCCAATATTCATCAGCATAAAACAACCAGTTCCATAGGTGTTTTTTACCATTCCAACTTTTGTACACATCTGCCCAAAAAGTGCTGCCTGTTGGTCACCGGCTATTCCGGCAATCGGAATTTTGGAAGCAAGAATATCACCTGCAGTTTCGCAGTATATCTCACTTGAAGATTTGATCTCAGGCAGCATGGAGGCAGGAATATCAAATATTCCGAGTAATTCCCTATCCCATTCAAGGGTATTTATGTCAAAGAACATGGTACGGGAAGCATTACTCATATCAGTGACATGACATTTTCCTCCTGATAATTTCCAGATCAACCAGCTATCTACAGTTCCAAAAAGGAGTTTCCCCTGCGTAGCCTTTTCCCTTGCTCCCTTTACATTTTCAAGGATCCACCTGACTTTTGTTGCAGAAAAATATGAATCCAATATCAGACCGGTCTTTTTCTGTATCTGTTCTCCATGCTCCTTCCGGATTGAATCACAATAATCTGAAGTGCGGCGATCCTGCCATACAATGGCATTATATACAGGAATTCCGGTTTCTTTATCCCAGACAACTGTTGTTTCTCTTTGGTTCGCAATTCCAATTGCATGAATATCTCTGGGACTTAAACCGGCTTTAACCATAGCCTCAGTGGCCACGGATACTTGAGTTGACCAGATCTCAATCGGATCATGCTCCACCCATCCAGGTTTAGGATAAATCTGCTCAAATTCCTTTTGTGAAACAGAAACGATACTTCCTTTACGATTAAATAAAATGGCCCTAGAACTTGTTGTACCTTGATCGAGTGCTAAAATATAATCTGGCATATTGATATTAATTTATTCAGCCGTATGTAGATGGCATTACTAAATATGAGAAAAATATGTAATATTGACGATAATATTAAAACTTTTGGAGGCTTTATAGCTTCTGAAAATATACCATCCCGCACATGCGGGATTAAAACCAGATAAATGATAAAAGAGCTTTTTATACAACAATATATCACAGCTTAGACATGAATATAGGAATCATAGGACTGGGTGACATGGGCTGTGTCTACGCTAAGGCTTTTGCTAAAGCAGGATACAGGGTTTACGGATGCGATCTGCCTCATCGCAGAGAAAGTCTGGAAACTGAGCTAAGTCCCTTTGGAATTGAAATAATGGATGATGGCAAAGCCGTTTCCCGGATTTCAGACGTAATCATTTATTCTGTCGAGGCTGAACGAATTGCAGAAGTTCTGAGTTTATATGGTTCATATACCAAATACGGAGCAATTGTAGCGGGCCAAACCTCAGTTAAACATCCTGAAATAGAAGCTTTTGAAAAATATCTCCCAAAAGATGCCCATATTATAACATGCCATTCCTTGCATGGTCCCGGATTTGATCCAAAGGGCCAAAAAATGATTATCATCCCTCACAGAACTACGAAAGAAGCCTATCAACGCATGACAGATCTACTGTCGACACTTGGTTCTGTTCTGGTAGAAATAGCCGATTATCATGAACATGATAAAATTGTAGCCGATACACAAGCGGTGACCCATATGGGTTTTGAAAGTATGGGAACTGCATGGAAAGAAGCAGGTTTCTTCCCATGGGAAAACGCATCATACCTAGGAGGTATAGACAATGTAAAGATTCTAATTACATTAAGAATTTTTAGTTATAAAGCACATATTTATGGCGGCCTTGCGATTTTAAACCCTTATGCAAGGCATCAGATTAAACGATACGCCATCTCAGAGTCAGAGTTATTTAAACTGATGATTAAAGAGGAGGAAGCCGCTTTTCGTAAACGACTTTATCAGGCTAGAGACTTTATCTTTGGTCAGGATCATAAGCCATTGATGTTGGATGAAAAAATAATGCAGGAATTCTCCTTATCTGCAGGATCAGAGAGCAGGAAGCCAAACTCACATCTTAGCTTATTAAGTATGGTGGATGCATGGCATCATCTGGGTATCAACCCATACGATAATCTGATCTGCCAAACTCCCCCTTTCAGGTTAAGATTGGGCATTGCTGAGTACTTGTTTAAGAATGAGGAATTGCTGGAAGAGTCGATCAATGCCGCTTTATTTGATAAAACAATACGTGGCGATGATCTGGAATTCCATTCAGCGGTCAGAGAGTGGTCTTCAATCATAGGCTATGGTGATATGGAAGGGTACAAACAACATTTTGAAGAAGTTAAAACATTCTTTGCCGGAAGACTTGACCAAGGTAGAGCGCAAAGTGCCGAAATGATTAGAAAACTCGATTTGGAATAAAGTCGGTACTACATAATTATATCTTATGATAGAGTTTATAATGCTTTTTTGAAGTGTGTTAAGGTTTCTATCGTTTGAAAACCTGATGGTTTGTCTTTTTTAATGGAAATCCCGCTCGCCGCTCATACTACACAGGGAATTAAGCACTTAAGCACAAGCCAGTACCCGCTTCAATTGGGTTTAAGCCCCTCAGAAAGTATATTCAACCTGATTTATCCCACAAGAGTTTCGAACTTAGCTTATCTTAATATCGTTACTGCCCCTGAAATAACTTTCCGACCTTTTGTTTTTGGATCAATAATATAGTAATAGGTACCTGCCGGTAAATCTATTCCATTAAATTGTCCGCTCCATGGGTTAGAATAACCTTTATTGCTTTGATAAACTACACCCCCATACCTGCTGAACACTTTAACGGTGGCATTAGCATAACTTTCGAGGTATTTGACATTCCAAAGATCATTCACTCCATCATTATTAGGGCTGAAAGCATTCGGCACTTCTGGCTGTTTCAATACCTTAATGAAAATATTATCCATAGAAACACAAGACTGATCGGAAGTAACGGTTAGTGTATAGGTTACATCATCAACAGGGCTTGCCACTGGATCAGGAATATCATCCCGGCTTAGACCGCGTAAAGGGAACCATTTATAGGTCAAATTACTACCGCTTGCCAATGCATTCAGTTTAATCTCACCGCCTTCGAGAATTATTGTGTCTCTACCGGCATTCAGCAAAGGAGTTGGCATCACTGTAATTGTCTGAGAAATTAATTCAGAACAGCCATTGCTCGCTGAAAATGCAAATTGCAGGGTATGTGTACCAACCCCGGCCAGCGAAGGATTGAATAACCCCGTTGATGATACTCCAGGGCCGGAATATGTCCCAATCCCTGTTAGCCCTGACAATTCACTTGCCTGAGTAATACGGAAAGGAGCAAGCTCCTGACAAACATTAGCCAGTGAAGTAAAGCTTACTGAAGGAGCCGCTATCAGCGTTATAGTTTGAATTTTCTCATCCACACAGCTTGTCCCAGAGTATGTTACCATTCTAACTCTAATTTGCTTTGTTAAGGGAGAGCTAAAAACAGGGTAGTTAAAACTATACTCTTTATTAGAGATAGGCTTCAGATCCACAATTTTATTCGTGGGAGCATTATCATTATCAAAATACCATTCAATGCTCGTGATTTCTCCAAAAGCCAGCGTAGAAATATTTTGAAACACAACAGGCTTATTGCTACAAAGTGCATTACTATTTAAAATATTGAAATTCGGTTTGGGTATACTTCCCGATATGGTAATAGATTTAATACGCGTTACGGAACAGCCATTTGCTGAGGTCACTGTAAGACTTACCGAGTAGTTGCCCGCAACAGTGTAGGCATGAGCAGGCGCCTTAGCGGTTGAGGTATTTGGCCGTTGCTCATTGGCATTCTGATCGCCGAAATCCCATAAATAAGTAAAGCTGGCTGGCGCTCCCACGATAGTCGAAATATCGTTGAAATTTGCTAGACCATCTGTTAAACATACAGCGGGAGTTTCAAAATCTACCTGAGGTACTGCATGCAACTCGAGGGTTTTAATTTTCTCACCTACACAGGTCTGGCCTGAGTAAGCAAGCATTTTGACAGTAATTGTTTTTGACAATGGGGTAGAAAACGCGGGATAGGCATGAGTATAAATCTTTGAATCTGCATTTCTTAAAGCAGGACTATCATCAGTTTCTTTGAGAACCGATGGATTATTAGTATCAAAATACCATTCAATCTTCGTGATTTCTCCAAAGTCTGTTATGGAAATATCCTTAAATTGAATCGGTTGGTTACTACAAAGGCTTCCGGAATTTTGAATAGTAAAATCTGCTTTAGGTTTGGTTCCGTTAACTGTAAACTGTTTGGAAATAAAGCTCTCACAGCCCTTATCAGAAGTGACGGTTAAGGTAACCGTATAAAATCCAATTGCCGTGTATACATGAGATGGATTTGCTGAAGTAGAAATATTCGGACGTTGTGCATTTGCATTTTTATCACCAAAATTCCATAAATAAGTAAGCGGAGCGCCCCCAGCAATTGTAGTTTTATTTGTAAAAGTTGCGGTAGCATCACTCAGGCAAAAACTTGGCATTTGAAAATCTACCAAAGGCAATGGATTGATAAGGATCGATTTTTCAAACACCACACTCTCGCAGCCATTTTCCGTTAGCACCTTTAATTTAACAAGATATGTTCCACTAAGCTTAAAGGTATGAGTAAAAGGAGCTGCCGAATCCTTTTCTTCAATTACACTCTGATCACCAAAATCCCATGTCCATTTAATGATCTTTCCTTGTGAAGAAACAGACTGATCGCTGAAAGTCAATGTCTTATTTTCGCAGGCAGGTGAACCTGCAGTAAAATTGGAAACAGGTAGGTTATAAACAATAATATCCTGACTAATAACATCAGATTCACATCCTGTTTCACCTTCAACCAAAAGCTTAACTGAATACACCCCACCTTTAATAAAGGTATGAACAGGATGTTGTACATCAGAAAACTTCCCATCCCCGAAATCCCATAACCATTTTACTATCTTTTTCCCGTTCGAAGAACTTGTATCCCTAAAGGCGGTAGGAACATTCACACAAGTGCTTTTTAGTGCTGCCATAACTGCACCAGGTGGACTAATTGCTGAGAATTGCAACTCAATTACCTCAGTACTTCCACATCCGTCTGTCGAAGTTTTATCTGTAGTAACTTTGATCTTGTAATCTTGGAGTGCATTATAAATTACCTTAATTGGATAAACATATTCAAATAATCCATCCGCAGGAGTTGAATTTACAGGAACCGGATTTAAAAATTCTGTGGGTGCTGAACCATTGCCCAAATCCCAAACTATCTTGTTTGTTAATGAATTCAATTTAACGCTTAAGTTAAGTGGTTCATTTACACAAACTGTGTTTACAAGTTTATTATTATTTGATTTTCTAATTTCGACACCTAATCCCTTAACATTAGCACCAGCTGCATAACCGTAAGATTCAGCATTACCAAATCCGTAGGCGATTGCATTGAAACCGGCATTTGCCTGCAAATTATGAGTTCCGGATGATACAGGAATTTGTGCGTAAGAGTATTCGGGATTAGCACTTACTGTTTGAAAGAGACTTGCCTGAGAGGTTCCATCTAATGTAAAACTTGAAGCCGCAGTCTTAGGTATAACTATATTTATAAAATGCTTGGTTATCATGTGAAGTGGAGTAGAATACATGGTAATTTGTGAAAGTGTCTGTTCCAAAGGATTTAAAAAAATCATCTCCGGGTCACCAACATCACCCAGCACATTTTGACAGGTCATTGATTTACCTTGAGTTACAGCATAAAGCACAACTTGAATTGCTTTATCAGATTCAATAGAATTAACAGTTTGTCCTTCAAATTGGTAGTAAAAACCATTTATAAAACTTGTAGAAGGAATAATAGCTCCATTCAATTTAACAACAGCATTGGGCTCGCTCTTAAAAATACGGTATACATCGAAGCTTCTATCTTTTGAAGGTACAGTAATAAATGTTTTACCCCAACTAGCCGTTGGATATGCCTGCTGGAAAAGATTATCAGATGAACCTGCTAAACCCGCCGCGTTTAAACAGCCTATAGCAATTTTACCACTTCCTGAGAACACTGCTATCTTTTTGCAAGGTGCTGACGTTGTAGATACAGATTGAATTCTGGTTCCGGTCAAATCACTTCCTTTAGTAGTATTACCTATTCTCGAAGTCTCAATTCCGAAAACCTGATAAATCTCACCTTTATTTAACTTTATAGGCAATGAGGCCACACCCGCCTTTAAGCCACCCTGAGTATTTACAGAGGGTGTAATAATAATCTCTGT